>JAYVOT010000062.1:0-2711 GCA_043757795.1 Chthonomonadaceae bacterium
GGTTCAAAACCATTGAAGCCTAAATATGAGCAGGAACATTCCCTACCTTCGTTGAAACTGTTTACAATAGTAAAATTCGACGGGGAGTCCAACAGATGCTTGCTCATGTTCAATCCAGCGCAGTACTAGGAATCGACGCCTATCAGGTTCATGTCGAAGTAGATGTCAGCAACGGGCTACCTAATATGAAGGTGGTTCTTTGCGACTCAAAGGCATATTTATATTTAGGAAATGAAGGATCTTGAGGTATGATTCAAAAAAAGCCGCGCAACCCGGGACGAAAAGCCCCATTAACTTGCCTACAAGAACGAGGGAACACCATATTGCAGACTTGAGTCTCAATCATGTCGAAAGGATTGTCCTGCTGAAGGGGTGGACAGTTGAAGCAATGCGGCACGATTACGGTTATGATTTCGTAATGTATACATACGATTACGGAAGCGATACGAATTTTCAGCGTGGAGGACTTGAAAGCGGTAGCGTATACATACAAATGAAAGCTACGGATAGATTGAAAACAGTCAATCACGAAACTGAAATCTTGTTTAGAATATCTTCCAAACATATAGAATTATGGCGCAAAGAGATTATGCCAGTCATTTTGATTGTATATGACGTGCCGAACGACATTGCTTTTTGGATCCACATCCAAAACAGTTTTAAAACTAATTCTTTCACAATTGGGACAGAAAAAACTCGAACAGTACGCATTCCATGTAAAAATACAGTCGATGCAGGCGCAATTCAGCAGTTCAGAGATTTGAAAGAAGAGATATTGTCAGATATTCGAAAAAGGAGAAATGTTGATGTCTAGTGCAAGCAAACCAATGACTTATGCGCGCTTGGATGAAACCCTCGCCGATCTAGGTTTTAAGAGTAAGAGTGCGGCTGATTGCGTCATCTATGAAATCCCTGAGAAGGAAGCGATGATTGTTTTACCGCTGTCTGATCCGAATGAAAAAATGAGCGCCTGGCACCTATTAACAGTACGAAAAACCATCATCGAACGAAATCTCGCTACGACGCAAATGTTGGAATCTCGACTGATGAAACCTGTCTCCGTATCGAAAAAACCTCGCATTGAGCGCTCAACTCGAATTTCAATCGAATAAGCTCCGGAAGTTGCACGGCATTCGCCCTGACTCAAAACGATTGAAGCCTAAATATTAGCAGGAACATTCCCTACCTTCGTTGAAACTGTTTACTACAGTAAAATTCGACGGGGAGTCCAACAGATGCTTGCTCATGTTCAATCCAGCGCAGTACTAGGAATCGACGCTTATCAGGTTCACGTCGAAGTAGATGTCAGCAACGGGCTACCTTATATGACGGTGGTGGGGTTGCCGGACGCAGCAGTGAACGAAAGCAAAGAGCGGGTTCGAGCGGCGATCAAGAACTCCGGCTTCATGTTTCCCTATGACAAAAAAATCACGATCAATCTGGCTCCTGCGGATATTCGCAAAGCGGGTCCGAGTTTTGATCTCCCGATCGCTGTCGGCATTCTTGTCGCGACAGGGCAGCTTCCCGGCGAAGGGTTGGAGAACGCCCTGCTTGTAGGGGAGTTGTCGCTTGACGGCAACGTTCGCCCGATTACAGGCGCGCTTCCAGTGGCTATCGGAGCGCGAGAACGCGGTCAACGCCGCATCTACGTCCCCGCCGGCAATGCGCGCGAGGCGGCGGTCGTCTCCGACATTGACGTCTATCCGGTCGCCTCGCTTCGCGAAATGGCTCGCGCACTTTCCTTTCCGGAGTCCCTCAAACCCTCTCCACACGATCCTTCTATTCTCAAAAACGACTCTTTTCATTCGATCTACGATTTCGCCGATGTGAAAGGGCATTCCAATGTCAAACGCGCCCTGGAAGTCGCGGCGGCAGGCGGACACAACATCCTTCTTTTAGGACCTCCCGGCAGCGGCAAAACGATGATGGCGCGCCGAATTCCCTCTATCCTCCCCCCGATGAGCGTGGACGAAGCTTTGGAAGCGACGAAGCTCTACTCTGTCGCGGGACTGCTGACGGCGGAGAACTCGCTCATCAACACGCGCCCTTTTCGATCTCCGCATCACACCGTCTCAACGGCGGCGCTCGTCGGGGGAGGCTCCGTTCCGCGTCCGGGAGAAGTCAGCCTCGCGCATCACGGAATCCTGTTTCTGGACGAGTTGCCGGAGTTCGCACGAGATGCGCTTGAGGTTCTGCGTCAACCTCTGGAGGACGGCGTCGTGAACGTGGCGCGGGTCTCCGCCTCGTACACCTATCCGGCGGACTTTTGCCTTGTGGCGGCTCTTAACCCCTGCCCCTGCGGGTATTACGGCGATCTTTTTCGGGCTTGCACCTGCAATCCGAGTGCGGTAGCGAGGTATCAGAAGCGTATTTCGGGACCTCTTTTAGACCGGATTGACCTTCATATCGAGGTTCCCCGTCTCTCGGAAGAGGAGCTGTTGCAGTCGTCACTCGGCGAGAACTCCGCCTCCATTCGCGCGCGAGTCTGCCGGGCGCGGGAGCGTCAGGCGGCGCGTTTCAAAAACCCGCTTCCTTCAGCGGATGTCGTCGTCAACGACGAAACGCCCCCGCATCCCGCAGACGTTGATATCGAGAAGGCGAAACGCCCGAAGTCGGCGCGCCCGCTCTTTTGCAACTCGCAAATGGGTCCGAAAGAGCTTCGCGCCTACTGCACGCCTTCGGAGCCGGTGAAGGCGCTTCTTCGCGCTGCA
>JAYVOT010000063.1:0-2711 GCA_043757795.1 Chthonomonadaceae bacterium
AGGAACGACCCAGTATGGCGGGCGCGGGTGAAGAGGCAGTCGGCGGAACAACTGGAATCACGCTCAGACCTCAGGAGTGGAACTCGGAAGTCGGTTCAAAATTCACCGACTCTCGACATACCGTCACTGAGCGAATCAATAGTCGCGAGATCGGCGTTCGGGAGCGAATCAACCCCTCGTTCTACGCCGACGACGAGGATGCGACTGTGCTGGCGGAGTACATAGAATCCGGATTGCCCTCGCTTGTTGCGAAAAAGTGCGACGGCTGGCAGTCCGTCTTCATCGGCGATCCGACTCTTCCGCTCGATCTCTTCCGAGGAATCTGCAAATACGCAGGCGTACACCTCTGGATGGCAGGCGGCGACGACAACATCACAATCGGAAATGGTTGGATCACGATACACGCTAATCGTGATGGTCAACGGACGCTCCGAATGCCTGTCCCGATGGGGCTGTACGATATCGCGGAAGACAGACTGATCGGCGAAACCATAAGAGAACATCGATTCTTCGTTAAAAGCGGAACGACCCGGTCTTTCTGTTACGGGAGTATGGAAACCCTTCGCAGCTATGGCTTTGCCAAGCCGCAGTTGATCGAAGCGCGTCAGGAAACGTCTCCTGCGCCGGAGTCTCCGCCTTCAGAAACGCTCGAATCCGAAGCCGAAATCGCTCTCAAAGTTGATCTGATCTCTTCACCGGACGTTGCGCCTCCCGAAGTGAAAGCGGAAGTCGAACCAATGAGCGAAGATATGCAGACTCTCCAGGCGATCCTGAATCTGGACATGAGTCAGGTCGGCGATCTGCCTCTTGACGACTTTGAGGAGTATGAGTTCAATCCGGAAAGAACTCCATTGGATCCCTCGAAGCCGCTTGCCCCATTGCCTGCTTTCCTATTGGATGGCGAGCCTATGACCAACGGCAGGCGGAGGAGACGAAGAGGCGGAAGGGGGAGAGGGCGACGCAACAACGGCGAAGAGGAAGAGATCAGCGGAGAGATTGAAGGCGAGGGCGAGCCTGAAGAAGCGAACTCCAATCAGACTCTTGCAGGCGCTACGGCTGCGACGGAAGTAGCGACCGGTTCGCCTGAGTCTCTTGAGACCCTGCTAGCCCTCGATGCAGCAACGCTGAGCAGTGTCCTTGAACCTCTGTTCGCTCCGAAATCATCTACTCTTCGACGCTCTTCTTCCTCTTCAACAGCTTCGTTCAAAGCGGCTCTGTTGTCGATCCCGGTCGAGGGACTTCCCGAATCGAATGAGGAGGAGTTGCCGGAAGCAAGAGTCGCACCGATCAGCGATATGGGAGACGTGGTATCAATTCAGGAAGTCTTGATCGAGACTCAATATGGAATGAACGTTCAATCTGTCGCTTCCGACACTGAAGCAGGAGTAGGTTCGGAAATGGACGGCTCGGCAGAGCTTGCAACAAATCCGACCCCTGAAACCCTCGTAGAAGAAGCGAGTTGAAATCATGCCCTCTAAGCCCCTCTCGCCCAAAGAGATGATCGCGTTCAAAGTCGGGGCGAGGGCGCGGAAGTTCATGATGGAGGACTGTGTGATCGAAGGGTTTGAAGTCCTCCTCACCGCCATCGCTGAAACGAAGGAGAGCGATCCGGCAATGCACGCGCTACTCTGCGTCGAGATGGAAAAGTATGAGAGACGCGTCGCCCGCTATGAGGAAGAGAACGAGTAGACGGGCAGTAGAATAGAAAGGGAGTTCGATGTCAAAAGCAAGTTGCGTCTTGGTCTGTTCCTCGCTCTTTCTGGCGAGTCTGATTTCCGGAGGGAGCGTCTCTTTCGCTCAAGCTCCTGCGCAAAAACCGGAAGTCAAAACGGAAGCTAAAGTCGAAATCAAACCTGAGGTGATTTCGCTTCTCAAACAGGCGACGGAATCTTATCGGAAGATGAAGAGCTATCGCCACACCGCGGTATGGTCCCTTACAGCCAAACGCGATATCGGGCAGGCGATTCAGGAGGAGTTGAAGTTCACGCTCGCGTTGGATCGACCGAATCGATTCGCCTACAAAATGGACTCGCTGCCAGTACTGTTTTCACCCGCCGCCGCCGTTTCGGATGGGAGTTTTTTCATCAATTTCAAAGGCGACCGGAAGCAGTACACGAAAACAGCGGCTCCCGCCACGTTTAAAGGGATTAATATCGTGGACGACGTGGAGTTTCAACCCATTGGAACCTATCTCATCGCTCTCATGCTTCAAGGCGACGCGCTTGCGGATAAGGATATTTTGAAGGCGATGGAACATGCGACGCTCGGCGGCACAATTTCGGAAGGCGGAAAGAAATGGCAAGTGATCTCAATGCCTTTCGGCAGCGAAGAGACGCCTTATCAGGTTTACTTCAATGCGGAAGATCACCTGATAGGCAAAGTCTTGCAGATGGGATCCGTCAGAATCATCGAGAACATCGAATCAGTGAAAATCGACAAGCCGATAGAAGCGTCCGTCTTCGCTTACGCACTGCCTGCTACTGCAAAACAGGTCGAAAAATTTGTGGTGCCCCTTCGCCCGAATGACGCTTAGGAAACACCCAACAATTAGTGCGTCGTCTTATCATTGGTCTTGTTATCCGAGAAGAATGCCCTCCTGCGCGGGAAATCGGTGACTAAAGTCCTCCCTCAGGAAGACGCGAAGTCCGCTTCGACGGACTCTATACCGGGGTGACAGGAGGGATAAAAGTTTTCCGCGGGTAGGAGCGGAC
>JAYVOT010000064.1:0-2708 GCA_043757795.1 Chthonomonadaceae bacterium
AAAACTCGGTCGATTTCCAGATTTGAAAGAATTTCCCCCCAAAGTTGGGGGCGGCGTGGAGCGCCGGGGGCGCAATTTAAGTGAGACTCCCAATTGGCGTGGCTTCAAAATCCTTAAGTTAACGCATATGGAGGGACTGTTTTTTATGTAAACAGTTACGCAAGATCGCATACTGCTCAGAGGAAATTATGCGAAACGCCATGCAGGCGGGAAACTATTTTTTCACCTGGATGGCTTCGTCGGGGCGACCTTCGGACTGCGAAAGAGTCGACAACTCATTTGCAAAGGGATTGCCCGATGTGACGATCAGCAACGTTGCGAATGAATTTTATGCCCAATTCAAGTCGAAGGAGCTAAACCGAAAAGCTCTGCACATCGTGGCGATTCGCAACGATCAGGTTTCTAAAAAAGCACACGTCACGCAGAGACGACTTCCGTTCACGGAACAGCTGTCGCAAACGGGCTTCGAGAATTGATAGTTACTTCCTGCGATCTTGCATACGTCCTTCGTATCGCTTTCATGCCACGTAGGGAATCACATACGGACCTCGCGGGATCGCAAGAATACTAGCTGATGCGCCGTATTTTCCTAGCGCGATCGCTATCCCTGCCTCAATAGTCGGGGCGGAATCTACGAAGCAAGACTTGAGAGTTTCGGGCGAGATTCCACTGTTCACCAGAATAATGTCTGCATGTCGCGCCACTTTTGCCAGCTCCTCCACCTGCCACTCTTCCGGCACAAAGACTCCCGGTTGCGATATATGTTTAACGAAATCTTCAAGGTCTTCCGCCCCGAGAAGAGCGTTTGTGAAATCCTTACTGCCGATCCCCTCCGAGCATTCCGAAGAGATGATGATCGTTCCTCGCTTCTTCACTACCGGCAGAGCGCCGATCATTCCCTTGACAGTCTGATAAAAGGTGAGGTCAAGCGGAAAGCCGGCGCAACTGGTAACTACGATATCCGCCAACTTCGGGGCGAGAGAGCGCACATGTTTCGCTGCAAACTCCGTGCCCTGCAACCACGCTTCCAACATCTCGCCTGCGAACACTCCCGTGATCTCGTTCGCTTCATCAAGAGTGACATCGAGGATCATGTCCGGCGGCGCCATTCGTGCGATCGCGAGCGACTCAGCGTGGACTGGATTGCCGTCTACGACTCCGTTCGTTGCATTGGGATGCTCCAAAAAACGCGGGCAGTGCCACTGTTGCACCGTCTCAAAGTCCGCGATTCCCGGCATTATCAGCTTCCTGCCTCCTGAATAACCTGCCATGAAGTGAGGCTCAATCAGTCCAATCGTTATTTTCAAGTCCGCTTCGCAATAAGTCTTATCAAGGCGAACTTCAACTCCGTTCGGCGAAATTCCGAGGTAAACCTGCTCTTCACGATTTTTGCTCACATGGTTGACAACTCGGTAGTTCTCAGCGATCTCTTGCCCCACCAGCGCAATCAGTTCTTCTCCAAAGTTCGGACGGTGCGTACCCGTAGCGATAAGCAGCGTGATTTTCTCTCTCGGAATTCCTGCCGCCTCAAGGATTACGAGTACCGGTTCAAGCAGGATTCGATTGGGAACGGGGCGCGTGATGTCGCAAAGAACGATGCAGGCGTCTCTGCGTCCTCTCGCCAACTCATGCAGCGGTAGAGCGCCGATAGGGCTTTTCAATGCCTGTTCTATCGCTGCTTTGCTGTTCTCAAGTTTCGGAGCCGGGTTCAAAGACAACACTCCAATGAGATTGTCATCCGGCAACTCAGCCCATAGCCCGCTTTTGCCGTAATCCATTTTCAATCTCATCCATTTACCCTTTCGCCCGAAATATATCGTATTCAATGCCTATGCGTACCCGCTCGAAAGAGGAGCGGGACTCTCTCACAACAATTTCAATCTTGCTTCGGTAGAGGAATGATCACTCCTTGACGGTTTCTACTTTCTGTCCCTTCGCCTCTTTTTTCAGGTCTTCCGCCAAAGCTCTGAAGGGGCTGTGCGGGTAGCGATCCAGAAAGAGGCGAATCAGAATGTCCGCTTCGCTTTTTCTGCCGAGGTGTCGAATGTAGAGCGTAATGGCTTTAAGTTGGGCTGTCTCAGCTTCGGAGCTTTCAGGAGCGCTCACTGTGACAGCCCGAAAGAGTTCTGCAGCGTTTGCGTGATCATTGCGCTCTTCCAGCGCATTGGCGAGTTGAAAGAGTTGCGTAGGAGTCAATTTGACAAGAATGGCGGAGACAGACGCGCGGAACTCCGATTTTTTGAGCGTTCCCTGAACATCCTGATCTCCGCTTCGGATTTCAACATAGAGTTGCGCCGCCTCCGCCCGGAGGTTTTGCGATAGGTAGAGTTGAAGGGCTTCGAGGTAGCGTTGGCTTGCGTGTTCGAGGTCTCCCAGAAGTAGCCAGGCTCGAGCCAACTCGACTCTCACATTCGCTTTCGTCGGGTCCTTCGCCATCAGGAGTTCCCATTTTTTGATGGCGGCTCCCGGGATGCTTTGCGCCATCGCTTGCGTCGCATCCTGATTGAGGTACGCTAACTCACCGATGTCCCCAAGTTTCGTGAATTGCGCGAAGGCTAGCCCGAATACGAACCCTCCCACATGCGCCCAGTGCGCTACGCCGCCTTCCGCAAAATTAGTAGCAAGGAAATATAGCCCCAACAGAATCTCAATTGAAAGGAAAACCCCGACTACCGCTACGACTTGCGGACGAAAAGGCAGACCGACAA
>JAYVOT010000065.1:0-2706 GCA_043757795.1 Chthonomonadaceae bacterium
CCGAGATGCGCGAAATGCCCGACGCCGTCTTTCTCCTTCAAAATCACCGCCGCAAACATATCCAGAACAACATAGTAGAGGATAACTGCCCAGGCGCGCCACTCCATCGTTCCTACGCGATACCAAAAGAAGTAAAATATCTGTACGATAGCGTGCGGGAAAAGAAAGATATACGCTCCAGCAACTCCCATGATCGCTCCTGACGCTCCCAGAGAAGGCGTGTCGGGACTAGAAACTCCATTTAAAAAATCACTCAACATGCCGCCCACGTAACCCGCTAGAAAGTAGGCGATAAGGAACCTGGCTGGCCTCACCCTCCCTTCGACAGCGCCTCCGAATATCCAGAGAAAAAGCATGTTGCCAATAAGATGCATGATTCCGGCATGCATGAACATCGCGGTGGTCAGTCGAAAAACGTTCAGATTGTTGTGCGAGACGGCAAATGAATCCAGAGCGCTTTTTGAGATAGCCAAAAAATAGTTTTCATAGCTCGTTAATCCATAAAACAGGATGTTGAGCGCAATTAAAACGACGGTGCAGACAGGAAAATGCTCCGGCGGGTTCTTGGTCTTGTATGGCAGAAACACAAAGTTCTCCTTAGATTCGTAGTTGAACTATTAAGAAATCTCAATATACATTCAACGAAGAGTGAAAAACTCCTGCATAATTGTTCAAGGCGCAAAAAAACTCTTATGCATTTTTCAGTCGAGAGTCACAGAAAGTCGTTTAAAAATCGGTTTATAAACCCTTGACTTGTCTTGAACTCCATGCCATACTATACTTAATCGAATATTTGCAATGCGTTGACGAGGCTAGTAAGTCGAAATCTTCTTTCAGAGAGTCGCCGGGCGGTGCGAGGCGATAGAGATGACGCTGAATCTCCCCTCCGAGCAGGCGGCTGAACAGAAACAATTTTGATTTCCTAATAGGAACGCCCGGATCGCGCCCGATATCCCGCTTCAAGTGGTCGGTTGGACAGTGATGTCCGTCGTTCGCGTCACGTCAACGCGAGCCGATTACAAGGGTGGTACCACGTGAGCGATAGCCTCTCGTCCCTTGCGGATGAGCGGTTTTTTTTGTCGATATTTTCTGAGATCAATTTCTTATTTTCAGTTCGCATTCTTGCCTCATTGGAGAAAAACGTCATGCTATTGTCTGGAGCGCAAATTCTGCTGGAGTGCCTCACCGCCGAGTCGGTCTCGCACATATTCGGATACCCCGGCGGCGCGGTGCTGCCCATCTACGACGCCATCTTCGACTGCAAAAGCATCAAACACATCCTCGTTCGCCACGAACAGGGAGCTGCGCACATGGCGGACGGCTTCGCAAGATCTACCGGGAAGGTTGGGGTCTGCCTCGCGACGAGCGGGCCCGGCGCCACCAACCTCGTAACAGGAATCGCCACAGCTTATATGGACTCAATTCCGATGGTTGCGATTACCGGACAGGTGAAAACCGCATCAATTGGAAAAGACGCTTTTCAAGAGGCGGACATCACCGGCATCACGATGCCGATCACAAAGCACAACTACCTTGTCAAACGCGTGGAAGACCTTGCAGGAGTCCTGGCAGAGGCGTTTCACATCGCTAGAACCGGTCGCCCCGGACCAGTCCTTGTGGACATACCTCTTGACGTCAGCAAAAACAAAATCGAATTCGACATCGCGAAAGACTATCCCCGCCACCTCAGTATCCCCTCCTATCGACCGGCGGGATCCACCACGCGTATTCCGGAATTGCAACTTCGCAAAGCGGCTCAACTCATCGCAGAGGCGGAAAGACCCGTTCTGTATGTGGGCGGCGGAGCGATCGCATCCGGGGCGCAAGACGAAGTCACTGCTCTTGCGGAACGAACGAATATCCTCACAACGACGACCCTGCTGGGAAAAGGCGCCATCAGCGAGACGCACCCGCTCTCAATGGGAATGCTCGGGATGCACGGAACCGCCTACGCAAACCACGCGGTCAATCAGTCCGACCTACTGATTGCTGTCGGAGCGCGATTCGACGACCGGGTGACCGGAGACGTGGAGAAATTCGCGACAGGCGCGAAAATCATACACATCGATATCGACCCGGCGGAAATCGGCAAAGTAATTCAACCGGACGTTCCGATAGTCGGCGACGTCAAAACGATTCTTACAGAACTGCTGAAGTACGTGACGCCCCGGCCAGCCTCCGAATGGAATGAGACCATTCTGGATTGGAAAGTACGATTTCCGCTCGTCTATCCGGACGACGGCAAGCTCTATGCGGAGTACGCAATCGAAAAAGCGAGCGAAGCATTCAATCACGACTGCATCGTCGCAACGGACGTGGGTCAACATCAGATGTGGGCTGCGCAATATTTCAAATGCACCCGACCGCATCAGTGGATCACTTCCGGCGGATTGGGTACAATGGGATTCGGACTTCCTGCCGCGATCGGGGCGCAGTTCGCAAATCCGGACAAACGCGTGCTCTGCATCTCCGGCGACGGCTCTTTCCAGATGATGACTCAGGAACTGATGACAGCAAAAGTCTATGCGCAACCAGTCATCGTCCTCATTATCAACAATCGAACGCTCGGCATGGTTCGGCAGTGGCAAGAGATGTTCTACTCAGAGCGATACAGCCAAGTCGACTTGCAAGCCTCGCCGGATTTCGTGAAACTGACGGAAGCCTACGGCGGAGTCGGATTTAGGGCGAACACTCCGGAAGAATTGG
>JAYVOT010000066.1:0-2705 GCA_043757795.1 Chthonomonadaceae bacterium
TACCGACAACAATTTGATTCGCCGACTGAACGTTTCAAAAGTCACGGTTCGCTAATATGGAATTTCTGGAGGGAAAGCCCTGAAAGTCGAAATACAAAACCTGCGAAAAGAGTACGACAACGGAGTCGTAGGGTTGAAGAGCCTGAGTCTCACCATTGAAAACGGCATTTTCGCCCTGCTCGGGCCGAATGGCGCAGGCAAAAGCACGCTGATGTCGATCCTCGCGACGCTGCTTGATCCGACGCAGGGGACGGCGCTCGTTGGCGGCCACGACGTTCGCAAAGAGAAGCAAGAGGTTCGAGAACTGCTGGGATACCTGCCGCAGGACTTCGGACTCTATCCGGTTCTCACCGCCTATGAGACCCTCGACTACATGGCGTTGCTTTGCAACTTGCGCGATCCTGCAGCTCGAAAAAAACGCATTGAAGAGCTATTGGAAAGCATGAACCTCACTCAAGTTCGAGATCGGCAAGTCGGCGGATTTTCCGGAGGAATGCGACAACGCGTCGGTTTGGCGCAAGCCCTTTTGAACTCTCCGAAGTTGCTCATCGTGGATGAACCGACCGCTGGATTGGACCCGGAAGAGAGAATTCGCGTGCGCTCTTCGCTCGCCGAGTTGGGTGCGGAGCGTGTGATTATGCTCTCTACGCACCTCATCGAAGATGTCGAAGCGGTGGCGGACCGCGTGGCGATTCTCTGCAAAGGCGAGTTGAAGTACGTCGGAGACGTGGAGGGGATGCTGAAGGAGGCGAGCGGCAAGATTTGGGAGATCGACCTTGCCCCCGAGGACCTGCCCGCCCTGCGAGACAAGCACATCGAGACGGCGCTTGTGCGCAAGGCGGGGCGCCTCCGAATGCGAATCGCGACGGATGCCCCGGATCGAAAAGACCTCGTTCCCGTTGAGCCGAATTTGGAAGACGCTTACATCTGGCTGATGCGAAGGGAGACCGATGGAGTCTCTTAACGCCCTGAAAAACCCGCTTGCGCCGATATTTTCGCTCACTCAAAAGGAGTGGTTGATCGGGACTCGCAGCGCCGCTTTCCGTCTTCTCGCGATCTGCGCGGCCCTCCTCGGCTTCGCCGTGGGAGGATCTCCGGGGCGCGGAGCGGGGCAATCCGCCTACGAGATAGCTGAGTCCGCCTGGCAAAATCTCGGCTTTGTCGCGATCGCCTGGGTCTCAATTTCCGCTGTCCGCGAGTCCATGATGCGAACGGACAGGATCGTTTTTTCAAAGCCGCAGCCTGTCGAAAGACTTGTTTTGGCGAAGTTTCTGGGAGCGTACGGGCAGATTCTCGCTCTGCTTCTCGCGATGTTCGCGGGCGGAATCCTCGCTCATCTGTTCGGGGGCGGCGGGGTTTTGGGCGCGGAAGTCTATTTTGTTCAATATTTCCGAGCGGCTTGCGTTCTCTTCTTCGCCTCAAGCGTCAGTTTTTGCCTCGCCCTGTTGTCCGATAGCGCGATAGTCGGGGTCTTGACGGGTCTCTTCTGGATATTGACTCTCACCGGCAAATCTTTTTTAGGAAAAATATACTTCCCGGCTTATTCCCAAAATCAGGGCGCCTATCTCGCCTTTGGAGCCGCGGCCCTCTTCGCCTCCTGCCTCCTCTTTCAGCGTTCGCGAAGAGGTTCCTCTCAGCCTCCGATCTGGCTGCAGTGGAGCGTTCCGGTCTGCCTTCTTTTCTCCTTCTGGCAGTTCTATGCGATTCAGCGATACGGCCACGACATAGGTTCGAGGCAGAGTCCCCTGTTGGAACTGACGTCTCAGCAGGATACGGAGGTCGGGAATCTTGCGTCGGGAATGCTCCTTCCCGATCAAAACAACCGACTTGTCGGACTCTCCGACTATCCGGGAAAAATCCTGGTGATCGCGCTCTGGTTGCCGCTTGACGCTGACTCCGCTCTGTTGCTGGAGCGCTTGAACTCAGTTCAAGAACAGTACGCTGCGCAGGGAGTGCAAGCCATCGCCATCGCCATCAGCCCGGACAACGGCGCAGCGAAGACGTTCGCTCGCGGCGGCGGACTGAATTTTCCAGTTCTATCGGATTGGGGAACCTACAATACTCCGCGAGGAACCGACCTCTCGCCCATAAGCGCCGCCTATCAGGCCACCGCGCTTCCGAGGTTGGTTGTGACGGATAGGAGGAGACGAGCGAAAGCGTTGCTCTCCCCCTCGCAGTCGCTTGAGAAAAGGGAACTCGACAAGATATTGGGAGATTTGTTGAAGGCGGAGCCTAAATAAGTGCGAAGAATCGGGACGGAGCGTTACGATCCGGGGCATAAGCATTCAGTTAAGGATAATTGTGAATCTTGTTCAGGTTGCGCCCACTTGCGACAGCGCCCGCTCCGGTTTTGGGAGAGAGACACGACTATTGTGAGTTTTGAGCGCTTTAAACGGCAACACAAGTTGCAAATTTCGGTTGGCTTCCAGGCAGGAGAGATTCTTCCCCCAAAACTGGGGCGGCGTCTCAGCGTCGGGGGTGCAACTTGCGAATGCTATCCTGAAGCGCTCTGAGGAGCCTATGAAAAATCTCTGGCGGAACGCCGGGGCGTACATCGCGCTTATCGCAGTGACCCTCCTTTTTACAGCGATACAGCCCGAATTCCGCACCGCTTCCAATCTTTTCAATATACTGGATCAGTCCGTCCGTATCGGGATCGTGGCGGTGGGGATGACGGCGATTATTCTGACCGGCGGCATCGACCT
>JAYVOT010000067.1:0-2701 GCA_043757795.1 Chthonomonadaceae bacterium
GCCGTTGTCGCCATGAAAATATTCGTAGAAGGGGATGTGGTCGCGCCAGAGCGGGTCGGTTTGGAAGACGGGATTGCCGCCGAAGACCGGGCGATTTCCGTTCGAATCCAGCAGGAAGATGCGGTTCAGGCGGCGCGACAACTCTCCGGCGATGTCCCACAGCGTGAGCAAGTTGCCGGAACCGGTCGGGAACTCCACCTTGAAATCGTCTCCGTAGTACCGATGGAATTTCTGCAACGACTCGATGAGAAGGTAGTTGACGGGCATCCAGATCGGCCCGCGCCAGTTCGAGTTCCCGCCGAACAGCCCGCTGTGAGACTCCGCGGGTTCATAAGTGACGCTCTGAACGCCGCCGTTCGAAGTCGTGAGCGTAAAAGGATGATCTTTGTGATAGCGGCTGAGGGCGCGAATGCCGAAATCGCTGAGAAACTCCGCCTCGTCCAACATCCGGCGCAGCAACATCTTCATTCGGTGGCCGCGCACGAGCGCGAGCAGACGTACTTCCCCGCTATTCGGTTCGTACCACCGCGAGATCAAACCGGCAAGCTCCGGGCGATTCGTTAGAAACCAGTCCATTCGATCTTTGAATTTCGGGAACATCTCCAAAACGTCCGGTTCAAGCGTCTCCACCGCAAGCAGGGGCAGAAGTCCCACCATCGACCGAACTTTCAGGCGAACCGCGCCGCCGTTTGTGGTTCGCAACACATCGTAGAAGAACTTGTCCTCATCATCCCAGAGCGAGATTCCCTCCCCTGCGATGTTGTTCATAGCGCCCGCGATGTAGAGGAAATGCTCAAAAAACTTGGTCGCAACGTCCTCGTAGTTCGGGTTCGTTCGCGCCAACTCCATCGCGATTCGGAGCATATTGAGAGAGTAGAGTCCCATCCAGGCGGTTCCGTCCGACTGCTCCAGAAATTCGCCGGAAGGGAGTGGCGCGCTCCGGTCGAACACTCCGATGTTGTCTAACCCTAGAAAACCGCCCTGAAAAACGTTTCGCCCCTCAAAATCTTTGCGATTGATCCACCATGTGAAATTCAAAAGCAGTTTGTGGAAAGCCTTCTCCAAAAAGTCTCGATCTCCAACTCCTTTGCGCTTCTGCTCAATTTTATAGACGCGCCACACTGCCCAGGCGTGAACCGGCGGATTCACGTCGCCGAAAGCCCACTCGTAGGCAGGCAACTGTCCGTTCGGGTGCATGAACCACTCGCGAAGCATGAGCGTGAGTTGGCGTTTGGCGAAATGCGGGTCTACAAGCGCAATCGGAATGCAGTGAAAGGCGAGATCCCACGCTGCGTACCAGGGATATTCCCATTTATCCGGCATAGAAAGAATGTCGGCGTTGTTCAGGTGACGCCAGTCCTTGTTTCGCCCCTCCTTGCGAGAGGCGGGCGGCGGGGGCTGATCCGGGTCGCCGTCGAGCCAATGATCGACCGCATAGTTGTAAAACTGCTTGCTCCAGAGCATCCCGGCGAACGCCTGCCGCTGAACGTTTTTGGCGTCGTCGGAAAGTTCGTCCGGCGCCAGAGTCGCGTAGAACTCATCCGTCTCTTTTTTGCGCGCTTCAAAAACCTGCGTGAAGTCATGTCCAAGCGGGTCCGCAAGCGAGTTATCCTCTCGCATCCGCAGTCGAATAGTCTTGGTTTCGCCGGGCGCGAGGGTCAATTTGTAATTCAGGGACGCTTTCGTGCCTTCGCGGCGCGGGTTCACATCCACAACCGCTCCGTTAACGACGTAGTTGTTAATGCCGTCTTTGACGTAAGAAGAAACGTTCGTGCCGTGCATGCCGTAGAGGTGCGCGTTGTTCGTCTCATTATTCGTAAAGAGCGTCTCCGGCTTAACAGGCAGTTCATCGAAATAGAACCAACGATCGCCTAGCGCAGTATGATGCGCAATAAAGGCGTTGGATTGCGACGTTGAAGAGTTCTTCTGTGATTTGGAAGCAGGAGCGGCAAGGGAGATACTCGGAATTCGATTGTCGCCTGTCCACGCCCAGGTGTTGCGAAACCAGAGCGTCGGCAAGACATGAAGATCAGCGGGTTCGGGACCTCGGTTTGCAACTGTGATCTGAATGAGGATGTCTTCCGGCGAAGCCTTCGCATACTCCACGAAGACATCGAAATAGCGATTCTCGTTGAAAACTCCCGTGTCCATCAGCTCGTACTCAAAGTCGTCCCGATTGCGCCGTCGGTTCTCAGCGAGCAGGTCGGCATAGGGAAACTCCGCTTGAGGGTACTTGTATAGTCCCTTCATATAAGAGTGCGTCGGAGAGCTGTCCAGGTAGTAGTAGTACTCCTTCACGTCTTCGCCGTGATTGCCTTCGGAACCGGTCAAGCCGAACATTCGCTCTTTAAGAATTGGGTCTTTTCCATTCCAGAGCGCAAGGGCGAAACACAAAAACTGCCTTCTATCGCAGATACCCAAGATGCCGTCTTCGTTCCAACGGTAGGCTTTGGATCGCGCATGATCGTGGGGGAAATAGTCCCAGGCGGAGCCGTCGGCGCTGTAGTCTTCACGGACGGTTCCCCAGGCTCGCTCGCTCAAATAGGGCCCCCAACGCTTCCAGTCCTGAGAGTGTTCGATGGATTCCTGAAGTCGCTTCTCTTCTTCGGTCACGTGATTTCTGTCTCCTTCGAATTCGCTTGAAAATGTCTTTACGAAAGGTTCGTTGCAAAGGACGGTATCTCCTGCAAGCGAGTTCGAG
>JAYVOT010000068.1:0-2700 GCA_043757795.1 Chthonomonadaceae bacterium
GATAGAAAATCTGTTCCGAAAAACTCACCCTTCCAGGATGCCCGGAGAACCGCCTCTGGACACAAAACAGTCAAATATGACCTGACAAAAATGATCGAATCGACGTTTTTAGGAATACTTTCACAGCCCCTTTAGAGACGGGATTTTAACCCAATTATTAATAACACGTAAATACATGTTTCGGAATTTCGAATGCGATCTCCATCGCTTAGGCAACGCGTAACAGTTATTGCACTGGAATTCAGGTTAAATTGAACTCGAAAATGAGCAGAACTCAGTGCATTAATTTATGCGCGTTGCCTAAGCAACATACGATTATGAAAGAGATTCAGCTAACGCTGTAAGTAGCAACGAAACGTTTCTGAGAGTAGCGGAAGTCCCCATTGTTCCAATTCTCCAAATTTTGCCTTTAAGCTCGCCCAATCCCCCGCCAATCTCTAGACCGTATTCCAATAAAAGTCGCTTTCGAATCGCTATTTCGTCCTGAACTCCCGGTGGGATAATTACTGAGTTCAATGTCGGAAGTCTGTGTCCGTCTTGAGCGAAAGGATGAACGCCTAGCAATGCTAAACCGGAAATTAGCTTCTCGCTCACTGTTCGGTGACGTTCGAAACGCGTTTCAAGCCCCTCTTCCAAGATCTCTTCCAATGATTCGGCCAGCGCGTAATAGAGATTCACCGGTACTGTATGATGATAGGCGTGAGGCTCATAGAAATACGACTTGATGAGTTTCAAATCATAATACCAGTTGGGAACAGTTGATTTCCGTTTCTCAACGACTGTAAGCGCCGATTGAGAAAAAGTCACAGGACTCAACCCCGGAGGCGCTCCCATGCACTTTTGAGTGGCTGAATAACAGGCGTCAATTCCATTCTTATCTATCTCTACGGGGATTCCGCCGAGAGATGTCACAGCATCGACTAAAAAAAGCGCTTCATGTTCATGAGCGAGTTTGCCGATTTCGAAGAGCGGCGTTCTCACGCCGGTCGAGGTCTCTGCGTGCACGCATGCAACTGCTTTCGGAGACTTAACATTGCGCAAAGCTTGCGCGATCTGTTCCGGCTCAATGATCTTGCCCCACTCCGAATCGACTCGCGTGACGCTGGCGCCGATTCGAGTTGCAATTTCGACCATACGCGCACCGAAAAATCCGTTCACGCCGATCACGATTTCATCGCCAGGTTCGAGCAGATTCACTAGACAGAACTCCATGCCGGCCATTCCGGTTCCTGTCAGAGGAATCGTAAAATCATTCGCAGTGCCGAAGACTGTCCTCAATTTTTCTCGCAACTCGTGTAGCAAGGTGAAAAGTTCCGGGTCAAGGTAACCGATAGGAGGGCGTCCCAAAGCCGCCAGAACTCTATTTGAAACGCTGCTGGGTCCGGGACCAAGCAAAATTCTAGGGGACGGAATGCAACCTGTTGAAGTCATTGAAATCTCCTTTTAAGCGGCGGCGATGATATTGAATCCGCCATCGACATACATGACTTCGCCTGTAATCCCTCGAGACCAGGGCGAAAGGAGGAAAAGAGCGGCGTCGCCTATTTCCGCCACGTCAACAGGGCGTCCCAGAGGAGAGATTTCTCCGACGGATTTTCGCATCGTGTCGAAGCCTGCGATTCCTGCCGCTGACATCGTTTTGATCGGTCCGGCTGAAACGGCGTTGACCCTGATTTTATCTTTGCCGAGATCGACGGCTAGATAACGAACGCTTGCTTCGAGAGAAGCTTTTGCGACTCCCATCACGTTATAGTTCGGCACCGCGCGATCTGAGCCAAGATAAGTGAGCGTCACAATGCTGCCTCCGCCTGCAGCCAGCATAAGCGGACGAGCGTAGCGCGACATATTCACTAATGTGTAGGCGCTAGCTTCGTGCGCGAGGGTGAATCCGGACTTGTCCGTCTTCACATATTCGCCTGCAAGGTCGTCTCTGTTCGCAAAAGCGATCCCATGCAGTGCGCCGTCGAGCGTGCCTCCGAAAGCGTTCCCCACTTTTTCAAAAAGCGCTTCCATTTGAATGTCGTCAGTCGCGTCGCACTGAAAGATCGGAGCGTCGATGCCCGCGTCCGCGATAAGTTTTGCGACTCCTGTCTGTTCACGTTCGCCCATGACTGAAAAAGCGAGTTTCGCACCCTCCCGATGCAACGACTCCGCTGCGGCCCAGGCGATGCTCCATTTGTTTCGGGCGCCGGTCACTAAAACCTTTCGCCCCTCCATTACATTCGACATTCGCTCTCCTCTCAGATGAGTTCCGGAAAATAGGACGTTTGACCTATTTTATTTTTACGAGTTCTCTGATATATTAAAGTATGAAAAATTCGATAGCAAGCTTGCTTACTTGGTACACCACAAGAAGAAGACCATCCAGGCAGCGCCGTACGCCCGGTTCTTTCAATTTGGACTACCATGATGTCGCTTTCCTGTCCAAAAGCGAGGAGCGCGTTCTCCTCTCAGGTTGGCTGATTCCGGCGTCTGACCCGATCGGAGTTGTGATCCTATGTCACGGGCACGGCGGTTCGCGCCGTGGAATGCTCCGAAAAGCAGTGATGCTGAACAGGTATCATTTCACCGCACTTCTTTTTGATTTCCGGGCAAGCGGTAGCAGCGGAGGAAGATTTCGCACTCTTGGACTCAGGGAAACCGACGATATTCTTGGCGCAGTGGAGTTCTTAAAACAAGAACCGCACACGCGAGAGTTGC
>JAYVOT010000069.1:0-2699 GCA_043757795.1 Chthonomonadaceae bacterium
CGTCCTGATAGGATGCGTTGCACTTGCGATTTTCTTTTCAACTGGGGGCGCAACCGGGAGCAAGAATGGCGCGAAACCGCCGTCAATGCCAGCCGATGCGGCTGAAAAACTCTCTCAAATCTCAGGAGGCGCGACGCGATCAAGCGCTCCAAACTCCAACTCGCAAGGTAATCCTGGCGCACCGCCGTTGGGAGCGCCTGGAACAGGACCCTAACCTTCCTGGTTTCCAACTTACATTTCTCATCATATAAAACGACCCAACCATAATACGAGTCCATCTGAAACAATTTCAAATGGATGCCACTCAACAAACCTGATAAAGTAGTCAGGTCTCCCCGCTGCAATAGGAGCAGATAAAATGGCAAAACGAGCCTTTACCCTCATTGAACTCCTCGTCGTTATCGCGATTATCGCGATTCTGGCTGCTATCCTTTTCCCCGTTTTCGCCCAGGCACGAGAACAGGCGAGAACTGTTTCCTGCGTCTCAAATATGAGACAGATAGGGTTTGGCGTCAAAATGTACGCCCAGGACTACGATGAGTCCTACCCTTTAGGAACCTATCCCGCAGCCCGAAACTGGGAAGTCAACACCTATGTCAATCCCTACGATCCGGATAAGCAATGTCTGGATAATTTCGGCATACTCAAAGGCTTCAATCCCGGAGACGGAGGACCGGACTACACAGGTTGCGCCTACGGAGGCGAATTCTACCGACATCTTATGGCTGTTCAAGTTTATCCCTACATCAAGAACAAACAGATATGGTACTGCCCGTCGGACAAGTATCATAGCCCCAGCGCCTTCAATATCCAACGAGGCTTGCAGTCTTATCAGTGGTTTGTAAACTGGGTTTACAACTCCGATATCGGCGCCCCATTCGGCAACGTCAACTATCCTGGAGGACCCATATCTCTAAGCAATGACCCGCCTTCCGAGAAGTCGGATAACTCCTCGCAACGCATACTCTTCATGGAGTACGGCGCGTTCGGATGGGATGGCGGAGATTCGGAAGACAAAAATCGACGAGGAAACACGAACCATTCACGCGGCTACAACTGCACTTACCTGGATGGGCATGCAAAACTGACGACATGGGGACACAAATGGCAAACTTTGCCGGCAACAGGTTGGCCGCCGCAACGCAGACCCTAATCTCCAAAACTCTTTCTTTACGCTAACTGATCGCCTCCCCCATTCTCTTTTCTATTCAAAAGAGAAGGTGGAGGCGATCCTTTTATGTGCGCTTATCATAGAGAAATCTTGTACGATGTCCTCCATGCTCTGGAGGGACTGTCCTGAGTTTTGCCAACGAATGCGAGCGCTTGGCAGGTATGCTGAACCTTCGATGCCGCAAGCACGATTAACTCTCAGGAAAACATGACCACTCAATTTTCAGTCCCGGCATTCCCTCGGAAATCCAAGTTATCAGACCCATTCATGGTTCTTTGGCTAGAAACAGCTCGCTCTTCCCCAGACGTGATTCCAAACAAAGCATACTTTCAACAATGCGCTATTTCCTGCAATTTTGGATCGCTGCAGTGCATCGGATAGGGACAAATCAAATTGTCGATCAACAAAAAAACGTGACGACCGTTGCAGAAACGATCATCACGTTTGGATTGTTTGGGGAGAAGAAGTGCGAGGAGAGTTCGGAGGTGTAGTCGCCGTTGAACGGCTGCTACATTTTGCCGCCCTTGTCCATCTTATCCATTTTGTCCATCTTACCCATTTTGCCCATTTTGCCCATTTTCGGAGCCATCTTGCCCATTTTGCCGGACATTTTGTGCTTCATCTTGGAGTGGCGTTTTTTGCTGTGGCTCATTTTCTTGTGAGACATTTCGCCCATTTTGTGGTCCATTTTGCCCATCTTGGGAGCCATTTTGCCGTCTTTGCCCATCTTGTCGCCGTCCATTTTGTCCTGTGCGAGGACGGGAAGGGCGAGAACGCCAACCATCGCGACCGAGGCGAAGAGAGAAGCGAATCGATTCATCATGTCGTATTGTCTCCTGAGTGATGGAACTACATCGGCGTCAACCGAATCGTTCCGGGATATTCTCGGCAAGGATCCTGCCGAGTGGATACGCGGGTTGGAATTGAAGTCGAAATCCGTTGATTGACCTGATTTCAGTGACCCGAGTACCAGTCGTAACCGCGATCCGCCCAATAGTCTTTCGGGCGATCATTGGTAAATCGTATGACTCCCAGCTGTTTAATACTTTTAATATTATACTTTGTGGGGATTACAAGTCTAAGTGGTCCGCCATGATCAGCCGGCAGAGGTTTTCCATTCATCTCATAGCACAAAAGAGTTTGCGGATGAGCCGCGCTCGCCATATCAAGTCCTACTGCATAGACGCCGTCGTTGGTTTCCATTCCAACATAATCCGGCAAATCGGAGCTGTTTGCGAAGTTTGCCGGCTCTCCGCTTTTGGTGAGAGGAGGATATTTCTTCATCACTTCAATCAAGGGAACTCCGCCCCACTGCACGATATAGCTCCAACCTTCAATACACTTAAACTCGGTAACCATCACCTTTTTAGGCATCGCCATCAGCTGTTGCAATGTCAAAATCACGGTAGGCTCTCTCATCACGGGGTTTCCGTCAGGCGCGTCCCCGCCGTCAGCCGAATTGTCAACCGCGCCGGAACTAGAATCGGAATCATCGGCGCTTGAAGAGTCGCTCGTTGCGGCGTCAGTT
>JAYVOT010000070.1:0-9982 GCA_043757795.1 Chthonomonadaceae bacterium
CCGGCGTCGGCGGCGGAATTATTATTGAAGAGCAGGTGTTGCGCGGAGCGACCGGCGGGGCAGCCGAGGTGGGGCATATCATTATTGCGGACGGGTTGGGCAGCGCGCCGAACGGTTCGCATGGACGTTTAGAAGTATTGGCAGGTCGCGACGGTATCATTGAGAGAGCGGCGCTCAAGATGGAGAGCGGCAGGGACACGCTTCTCTGGAAAGAAGTCATCGGGCCCGAAGCCCTGCAACAGTTCATCACTCCCAAAGCGATCGATGACGCGGCAGAGGCGGGGGACGCCCTCTCCATAGAAGTCCTTCAAGAGATAGGACACTTCGTCGGATTGGGAATTGCGAGTATGGTGAACGTCTTCAATCCTGAGGTAGTGGTTATGGGCGGTAAGATTTCACAATCAAAAACGCTTTTCGGCGCCGCGCTTAGAACGGCGAGAGCCTCCGCTATCGGCTCGATTATGGCAGCGACTAAAATCGTTCACGCCGAACTGGGTGACAACGCTGGAATTATGGGCGCAGCGGAGCTAGCCTGGCGAGAGGTAAACAACGCAGTATAGTCGTTTAGTAGCTGATTGTATCGTATTTTTGCATTGTGGAAGCGCTTTGTAAACAGTATTCAGTTGTGTTCTTCATTGTGGAAATAGTCGCTCAAAGA
Source organism: Chthonomonadaceae bacterium (assembly GCA_043757795.1). Classification (GTDB taxonomy): domain Bacteria; phylum Armatimonadota; class Chthonomonadetes; order Chthonomonadales; family Chthonomonadaceae; genus JAYVOT01. Next base: position 659 of record JAYVOT010000070.1, read on the forward strand.
TCGAAACAGGGAGTTTTCATGCCTCGAATAGAACTGTCTGTCAATATAGAAGCTCCAATAGGGCACGTCTATAAAATCGCGAAAAACGTGGAGGCTTTTCCGCAATTTATGTCGGATTTGCAATCTCTCAAACTACTTGAACGCAATTCGGACGGCGCCATTACCAAAACTGAGTGGGTCGGGCTTATCAAAGAGTTCAAAATGACTGTCAAGTGGATTCAAGAAGATATTTGGAAAGACGACATTTGCCGGGACGAGTTTAGAATGCTTAGTGGAGATATGGACAGCATGTCCGGTTTCTGGCAATTCTATGCCGAAGGCGAAAACATGACTCGGTTTGACTCTGTCGTAGAGTACGAATACAACGTTCCTCTTATCGGCGCGATGGTCAAAAGCTTGATCAAGAAAAAAATGACCGACAATCTTCAATCAACATTGGATTCGATCAAGTCAAAGTCTGAATCGCGCGGCTAAAGTCTCTTGTTCAATCGACAATTACAACGATGGAATTCTAATCGAGGTTCAAATCGGATTCATCGCATGGAGGCGCGTCCTGGTAAAAATAAGATACAAACCGGTGAAAGAAGACTTCGACGGTCCCTGGAAAGTCTATTTTCGAGACAATCTACAATATTTTCTTCAGTTCGCCGATCCCGCCGCCTATGATGAGATAGATTGGTCTCTCGACCCTGAGTTTCTGGACAAAGAGTTGCGCCGCATCTCGCGAGGCATCAACAAAAACAATGTCGTTGTGGACTGTCTTGTCAAAGTTCGGCTGAAGAGCGGGGTGGAACATTGGATACTTGTGCATATCGAATTTCAGGCTCAGAAGGATACCTCCTTTCCGGAGCGAATGTTCGTCTACAACACGCGGGCTTTTGACCTCTATCGCGTTCCCATTGCAAGTTATGCCGTGCTAGCGGATGAAAATTTGAATTGGAAACCAGATTCTTTTGGGTATGGTTTTGGACAAAGTTCTAATTTCATGCGTTTTGGAGTTCTCAAACTAACTGACTTTATCGGACGCGAGGTCGAGCTAGAGACGAACGAAAATCCTTTCGCCCTTGCGATCCTTGCTCACCTGAAAACTCTTGAGACGAAGGGGAATCCTGAAGCCCGATATCAATGGAAGTTGCGCCTTGCAAAGATGCTCTTCCTACGAGGGTGGGATCGCAAAGCGGTCGATAGCTTGTTTGGGTTCATAGACTGGGTAATGCGGTTGCCTCAACTGTTGGAAGACAGGTTTGATGAAAACATCGCTGAGGAAGAAGAGGTGAATGAAATGGAGTTATTGTCTCCCCGGGAAAAAAGATGGCGCAGGGTTTTCAAAGCGGAAGGAAGAACTGAAGGAAGAACTGAAGGAAGAACTGAAGAGTCGCAATTTTTCGTTCTCGACGCTTTGAACCTTCGTTTCGGCTCTATTCCGGAAAACCTGGAAGCTAAGGTACGCAAAATCGAGAACGTCGAAGAACTTCGTCATCTTCATCGAACTGCGATCAAAGCTACCGCTCTGAGTGAATTTGAAGAAGACCTTCTACTTGTATCAACTGAAGAATAATTATTTTCGCTTCACGTTTAGATCGGTCTTTCTCTAAGATCAAGTAGCGGCACCAATAAACTCTTAACGGAGATGTTTTAAATCTCGAAGTTTTGAGAGAGCAAACACTTCTGTTTTTTTGATTATTGTTTTTCCGGTTTGCAATGGCGCGGGAAGACAAAAAGACTTTTGGATAAACCCATTTTCGTGATTTCAGGAGGAATCTAAATCGGAAACGCCGCCAAAGCAAGCCGCTCTTGCGTAGAAGATGAAAATGAAGCGCCTGCGATTTCAAATCCGAAATTGTCGCTTGATCGCTCTTCTCGCGGCGTCTCCATTCGCTCTATCGCACTTGGAGCCGCTCTGATACCGCTCAACTGCTTCTGGATCGTGCAGTTGGAACGCGTCATGTTCGGTCCCTATCCCTCAACGATCTCGCTATTCGCCAACGTAGTTTTTGAATTGACTCTCCTTGTGGTTTTGAACGCTTTTCTACGACGATGCGCCCCAAAATTCGCTTTCTCTCAAGGAGAACTTCTCACGCTCTATACGATGCTGGCTATTTCGACAGGAATAGCCGGACTGGACGGCGTGGGCATTCTGAGCCAAATGATGCCGCACGGAGCCTGGTTCGGGAAGCAGAATCATTGGGACGGATTTCTCTCCGCTTTTCCTGAATGGCTGGTCGTCCGGGATCGCGAGATTTTAAAAGGACACTTCCTCGGCAATTCCAGTTTTTACCGCCCCGAAGTTCTTCGCGCTTTCGCCATTCCAATGCTCGCCTGGACAGGGTTTATCACTCTACTGATGTTCACTGCGCACTGCATCAACGTCCTTGTGCGTCGTCAATGGGCGGATAGAGAACGCCTTACTTTCCCGATCACCTGGCTTCCTATGGAGATGACGGAGACTGGACATAAGGAGAATTTTTTCTCAAACAAACTGATGTGGTGGGGATTCGCAATCGCCGCGCTCATCAGTTTGTGGAACGGAATCGGCTTTCTTTATCCCTCATTGCCGACAGTCAACGTAGGAATTACAGAGCTTCAATCTCTATTTAAAACTAAGCCCTTGAACGCTATCGACTGGTTTCCGATCACCTTCTACCCGCTTGCGATCGGATTGGGATTTCTCCTTCCGCTCGATCTTCTTTTCTCATGCTGGTTCTTTTTTCTTTTTTGGAGGGCGCAAGTCGTCATTTCAAGCGCAATGGCATGGGACACGGTAGCCGAATTCCCCTTTATTAAGGAGCAAGGATTCGGATCAGTGATGGGACTATTTCTATTCTACTTCTGGTCTGGGAGACGCGCTTACGCAGCAGTTTGGAAATCAGCGCTTTCGCAGATGAATGGAAGACGATCGCAATCCTCTGATTCTGCTGAGTTTTCAAATCAGGGTGAAGCGTTGAGCGACAGAATGGCTCTTACAGGCTTGATCGGAGGATTTTTAGCTCTCGTCGCTTTCTGCATGGCGGCGAAGGTCGGTTGGTGGGTGGCGGCTGTCTTCTTCGCAATTTATTTCCCGACAATCACCATCATCACGAGAATTCGGGCTGAGTTAGGCGCGCCCGTCCACGATTTTCACTTCATGGGTCCGGATACCATGTTGCCTCAGATTGTCGGCGCAGGCGTTTTCCACAAAGAAGATCTAGCGTTCTTCACCTTTGGATACGCCTTAACTAGGGCGCATCGCAGCGATACGATGCCGATAGGGCTGGAAGGGCTTCAGATGGCAAAACAACGCCAATTGAACTCGCGACGAATGCTGACGGCGATTCTTCTTGCGACCACTCTGGGAGCGCTCGCCACATTCTGGGCATTCGAACACAATGCGTATAATCTCGGAGCGTCGGCGAAGATGAACTCCGGATTCAGTCATTCGCAAGAGAGCTTTTCTCGAACAAGCAAATGGGTGGCTGGAAGCCTTAATGACAAGCCTAATTTGCAAGCGTCCGGCGCGATGATCGTCGGACTTTTGACGACAGTCGTCCTTTTTCTGCTCCGGCTTCGCTACTTCGGGTTTCCATTCCACCCTCTGGGATATGCGATTTCCTCTTCATGGGCGATACATCTTGTCTGGATGCCTATGCTTATCGCATGGGTTCTAAAAGGAATCACAATGCGATATGGAGGGCTTGCCGCTTACCGTCGCTTCCTGCCTTTCTTTCTAGGACTTATACTGGGAGACTGCGTCATGGGCAGCATTTGGGCGCTCATAAGTCTTTTACTGAACTCCAGAATGTACAATTTTTTCGGCGCGTGACCCTACAATTCATGAAGTTAAGGAGAATTCGAGGCTATTTCAAGAATTCTACAGGCAATTGTCCGAAGGTTTATGCAACCTCATTGACGTTTCATTCGTCAAGCAGTATAATTGACGCATGGCAAGACTGTGAGGCGAATCGTATGGATCTCTTTGAGAAAGCGAATAGGGCTTTTGGCTCATGGTATGAGGGGTTGTTCGGCGGAAGCGAAGACGTGCGTCCTAAAGACATTCTGCGTTTGATTCTTGCTGCGATGGAAGACAACCGGAAGGAAGGCTTCGATAATCGTACATACGTTCCCAACCAGTACATTCTTGAGATAGCAGTTCATGATGACGAAGAAAAAGAGTACCTGCTAGCTTTCTTAGATCGAGCGGAGTTGGAAGAGGCGATTCGCCGGTATTGCAAACAGAACAACTATCATATTCGTGGCGCGCTTGAATTTACAGTCACGGAATCTGAAGATGACAAAGCCGTCGCACGGCGCGACAAAGTCCGTGTTCGATGCCGATACAACACAAAAATCGCCCTGGCTCCGCCCTCTCCGCATGCAGCAGTCGGCTTTGATGCAACGTCGGCGCAGAGGGATGATGATCGAACAATGCCTCGCATACAGGCTCCCGGAGGCGATGAAGAGGCAGGAACGATGCCCTCCATCGCTTCAGCAGTACTGATTGTCAACGCCCCTAATCGCCCTACTTTTCGGTATATAATTCATCAAAAGTCGCTGACTATCGGCAGATCTCAGAAGTCCGGCAACGACCTTACCATAGAGACGGACACTCAACTCTCTCGGCAACACGCTCGCATTGAGCTGAACAGAGAAGGGCAGTTCACACTCTACGATTTGAAAACGACGAACGGAACGAAGGTGAACGGCGGACAAGTCGATCACTATAAATTGATGAACGGAGACGAGATACGGTTGGGCTTGACGCGCATTATTTTTGAGCAAGAAGGGGAGAGCTTGTTGGCTGTTCCGGACTCCCCTGACAAAGAAACTCGAAACCCTGTTGCGGGCGTTTACGGCGGGGCGGTCGCTAATGCGCTCAGCGAAACGTCAGGTCCAATCCCTTCACCGCCTTTTAGAGCATTGCTCTCGCGTGCGGCTCGTCTCATCTGGATCGAAAACGGGGCGGACAAAGACGATTTTCTACTTGCTACTGAGAACTATATTGGCAGAGGCGTCACAAACGACATCGTATTGCCGGACAGAAGCGTTGCAACGAGGCACGCTCATATTCAATTTCAGGACGAGGTTTACCTCATAGAGAGTCTAAAAAACGAAAACTCCACAACCACGCTCAATGGAATTGCTTTGTTGCCGGGACACCCAAGCGTTTTGAAGCAGGGAGACCGGATTCTAGTGGGACAAATTGCGCTAAGGTTTGAGGCTCCCAACTGATTTTCAAGTCAAGTAGTGCAACTAAGAGCCACTTCACAGATCAAACAGGCGGGGATATGCTAGCTTTCACAAAATATTTTTTGGTCCTCGGGATAGGGCTATTTACAGTTCTGATGATTCAACTCATCCGACGAAATCGAGACTAACTTGGGGAATGACAGGCAACTGCATTGGGATGCGAGTTCGCAGAGGTTTTCTCATCTCCTTCCAATTATGCTTTAGTCTGTCGGAATCTGAGAATTAAAGGCAATAGCTTGAGCATTCAGATAGGATACAAAACTGACGTCGGCAAGAAGCGCAAAGTCAATCAAGACAGCTACTCCATTCTTACTTCAGACCAACTTAAAGGGGCGTTCGACACTCTCCTGGTTGTTGCGGACGGGATGGGCGGACGGCCAGGCGGAGATGTAGCTTCCAGCATCGTTGCCCAAGTTGTGCCGGAGTCGGTGCGTTCCGGTATCGCTGAACGAAATGGAAGTTCCGTTCCGATCGATACGCCGAAATTGTTGAGAGACGCAATTACTCAGGCAAATAAAAGCGTTCGTCGAAAACAAGAAGAGGTGTTGGAATTTAGCGGCATGGGCACGACTTGTGTCGTGGGAGCGCTTGCAGGAAGTCGCCTTACGATCGCTCATGTCGGAGACAGCCGGGCTTATCTTCTCCGCGACGGCATACTGAAGCAGTTGACCGACGATCATTCTGAAGTGTGGGAACAGGTCAAAGCTGGAAACATGACTCCGGAAGAGGCGCAACATAGTCGATTTCGCAACATCGTCAGTCGCGCATTAGGAACAGCGAATCCCACGCCGGAAATTCAGAACGTAGACTTATTGGAAGGAGACTCGCTGCTCATCTGTTCGGACGGACTCACGACAGAGCTGGATGATCCTGAAATCGCTCGTATTTTCGCTGGTGAAATTGAAATTCAGTCCGCTTGCGATAAATTGGTGCAGGCAGCTCTGGAGCAGGGCGGTCGCGACAACATCACCGTCGTTGCTTTGCAATACGGCGTATTTTCTCCTAGAACCTTGCCGCGAGTTTCAAAGTCTCAAGTTCCGACTGAATGGGGCAGCGGAAACCCGGTAATTCCGGCCGGGTGGGACTCGTCTGGCGAAGAGGAAGACCTTGCATTGGAGGAAACTCACCCTACCGTCTATCGCAACTCGCCCGTGCTTCTCGCTCTGCTTCTTGTGATGACTGTCGCCATTCTATCGGAAACCTATGCTCTCTATACGATTTGGCAAAAGTTGCCAATTCATCATGAGGAACAGATTCCTGTTATGCAAACTCCTCAACTGAGACCGACCGAAAAAGCGCTGGAGTACGGCGCTCCGATCTCAATTTTCGCTCCGAAAGTACGCGACACCCCACTTGCTCTGGACAGAGACGGCTATCCTGTAGTCGTAACGGAGGAGGGAGTATTCGTCAGCATTGAGGAGTTGAAAGCTCAACCTATTCCAAATCAACTGCCGCTTCCGGGAGTCCCGTCAAAAGATTTGAAGTTGGCAAGCGTGGTCGCCCAGGCGTATAATTTGAAGCCGGCAAGCGTTTTCGCCCTGGCGTATGATGAGAGCGGAAATAGATATCAGTTCAATCCGAACGCAACACACCCCGCTATAGAAAAATTCGACCCGGAAGGAACCCGAATTGAGGAAGCTCTGGGAGGCGCAAAACCGGAAAGAGTTACTTCAATAGCGGTAGATGAGAGCGGAGATGTTTTCTACATCGACAACCATCATCTGAATAAGATTCCTGCAACGGAAAAAACGCCCTAATTGCCGTTCACTGAAATATAGACACGGTCGCATCTGGTTTAAGCGCTTCTCATGACTAATGTCACTGTCTCGGCAGCATTGCGACGTTTGCGCTTTGCACGAAATGAGGAATTTGTTTCCGATTCGTATTCGGATCGCAACCGGCGAAGCATCGTAGCGACAATCGCACATTGAAAATGCATGTCATTAGCGCTTCGCGCCGGACGTCCTGCCGAAGGAATGCAACGCTGCTTTCGGCGGTTCAGCGTCTGTCTGAAGGACAGTTAACGGTCAGGAAATTTCAGTACTCGGAAAGCTATATCGCACTGGTTCCTTCATCGCATTTTTATCTTGCAGCAGACTTTGAATTATGCCATTAGGAATGTTGGGAAAATATGAGAAGCTGGATGTCCTGGGACATGGAGCTTCCGGAATAGTTTACCTCGCAAAGGACACTCTTCTCAATCGTCAAGTAGCGTTGAAGGTGGTGGATTTGCAGGCGGGCGATATTGCGCACTTCATTGAAGAGGCGCGCGTATTGGATCGCCTGAGACATCCCAACATCGTGAGAGTTCACAATATTGATAGGATTGAAGGCAACATTGTTCTGGATATGGAGTATGTCCGGGGCAAAAACCTACAGGAGACACTCAGGGAGAGGGGACCTTTCCCGATTGAAGAGGCGGTTGACTTAGCGATCAAAGTTTTGGATGCGCTTGAATACGCTCATCAAATGCAGACTGTTCACCGAGACATTAAACCGGCGAATATCCTCATCGGCAAGCAGGGCGAGATCAAACTTGTGGACTTCGGGTTGGCTGAGATCTTAGCGACGAACTCTTATGCGGGCGGGGCGGGAACCTATGCCTACATGGCTCCCGAAGATTTCGCCGAGGAGGAACATTCGGATCATCAGTCAGATATTTGGGCTGCCGGAGTGACTCTCTATGAGATTTTGACCGGACATAAACCGTTTCAATCTCCTAAAGCGAGAGACCCTTTCGCCTGGAAGCGAATTTTAGAAAATGAGCTTCCCTCCCCGCTCCTCTTGCATCTTCACGACGCTCCCGTCGCCCTACAGACGATCCTGAATCGAGCGTTGGCGAAAGAGAAATCCCGTCGTTATCAGAGCGCAGCCGAGTTCCGCGACGATTTGCAAACACTGCTTGTTTCTCTGCAAAACAAAACTCAATCTGTGACCCATTCAAATGGAAATCAAGCTGCGCAAACCGCTTCCAGATCGAATTCAGCGAACATATTGGCAAAGCCCGCATCAGTCAAGCAGGTTGGGAACCCTCAGAACGGAACAGTACGAAGCGTTCCGAAACAAATGCAATTGCAAAAGGCCGGAACGCTCAGCTCTCCTCAAAACGTAGCGATCCAACGCCCTGTTCGACAGCGACAGGCGTTGGCAGGCGTCGCAACCGCCAACCCGAACCAGGCAATTTTTGGCAGACTTTCGCCGGGGGAACGGAAGGCGCTTCGCCTGAACCTGCTTGTAAACGAGGCTGTGGGCGACGTTTCCGGCTCTTTGACCTACGCCCCAAATTGGATGGAAGTACAACCTCCCGCTTTCAACAACGCGCATCAGCAGTTTACGATGACCGCTATGGTTCCCGAAGGCTTCGCTGAAGGCTCCTATGCGGACTCGATCCGATTTCTAATCGACGGAGAAGAGCTGAGCATTCCTGTCGCGATGAAAGTTATGAAGCCTCAGCCCGGATTCGGCAAGGTCGCTTTGTGGTTCCTACCTATGATCGTAGTGGCGATTTTGCCGGCGCTTACGGTGGGCCTGGTCGCTGTCGGAGTGCATCCGATCCCGCATGGCACAGCTGAGATACTGCCATCAGGATTTGCAGCTTCCGGAGTTCTTGCAGTCATGCTTCTGCTCATCAGCCTTGCCGCAAACGTCGGATGGTTCGCCAGAATTCTTTGCGGACTCGAAGTTTTGGGGATGGGTTCGGTGATGGGAGCGATGTATTCGCGCTGGGAGCCGGGAGTATTCAGCGTCGGGGCGCTTAGAGCAGCTCTAGTCTGTTTCATTCTAGCAGTTCCAATTATTTTCCAGATTTTAAGTTTGCGTTGGTGGAAGTTGTGGTCAGTCGTTATGTTCGGACTCAGTATGAGCGTTACAGCCTACCTCTGCCAACAGCTGCATCTCATCAATCTTTTTGAAATCACACGCAAAATTTCAGGAAACTGAAGAGAATTTCATAAAAAGAACAAGCGCGATTTGTCCGGATAAATTCATCGAATACGGCAGGGAGAGTGTTGCATGAAAACCGAACGAAGACGATTTCTGGAAGGGACGGCGGCAGTGGCGGGAGCGGCAATAGCAGGCGTTTTTGAAGAGGCGATAGCGGAA
>JAYVOT010000071.1:0-2694 GCA_043757795.1 Chthonomonadaceae bacterium
CCGTGAGCGCCGTTCGGGTATTCTAAAGTGGCGAAGGCTTCGTCTTCGACTTCGATATCGTGCAGGCGCGTTCGCGTTTGACCAGTCACTTTCGAGGGCATTCCACCCAACCACGTAAACAGGTCTAGATAGTGAGGAGCCTGATTTATCAGCACGCCTCCGCCCTCGCCGCTCCACGTCGCGCGCCAACCGCCGGAGTTGTAGTAAGCTTGGCTGCGATACCAACCCATCACCAGATTCGTCCGGTAAATCTCCCCGATGACCCCGGATTCGATGATTTGGCGAGCTGCGCGATTCTCCGGAAAACTTCTCATCTGATACATGACGCAAAATTTAAGACCGGACTTTTTCGCTGCTGCGATCATTCGATCCGCCGCCGAAACAGTCACGGCGAGGGGTTTTTCAGAGAGGACATGGATTCCGCGGCTGAAGGCGTCTTCCGCGATGTCCGGGTGAAAGTAGTGGGGCGTCGCGATTACGACTGCATCGACAAGCCCGCTGTCGAGCAGTTCGACATGTGTCGAGAACATCGGAACTCCGTATTTTGCGCCTGCCGCCGTCAACGTTTCCGAATTGACATCGCAGATCGCAACGAGTTGAGTCTCAGGGATTTTGGGAATCATATTGCAGTGCCCCGAACCCATTCCGCCCACGCCAATCACCCCGAACCGAACTTTTTTGTCGGACATCGTTTGTCTCCTTTTGAACTTGCAACGGCTAGCTTCGACTACGAAGCTCTGCCCTGAAAAATCGAACTTCAATATTCTCTTTTCGCCTTCGACTGTCCTTCACAAAAAGCGCATCGGCGGTTTCTCGCCGGACTTCGGGAATTGGAATTTCCTTTTTCGAATTCGGGCGCTGCAGCGCTCGGACAGCCGCTCGTGACATCAATTTCTTTTAGTCCCGGCTTGGGGCGGTTGCTTCCCGCAATCGTAGAGAGGGCGCAAAATCGTGATTGCGTTTTCAACGGCTTTAAGGAGTTCCTCGCCATTTCGAATGAGCGCGAGGTGTTTTGGGAAAGGGATTCCGAAGCGGGCATGTTGCCCCTTCACCGCTCGCATTCTAGCGGCAAAGGCTTTCAGGTGATCCGCTTTGATTTTTGATCCGCTGAGAGGCTCGCCTTTTGCATTCAAAACATCATGGGCTTGAATTTCAGGGTGGCTATGAAAGTGTCCCGCAAGTTTCCTGGCGTTCTTTTCCAGGTTGTCCGCAAAGAGCAGTTTGTCTTCTGCGTAGTCCTCCACGAAAATCAAGACTCGGAGGTTGTGACGATTGACTGCGATGCGAGGGTGAACGAAGGGTTTGTAGGCTCGTTTTTCTCGTGCGAAGGCGACCCACGTCTCTTCCGGCGGGTTGACGGTTCGACGGAGATGTTTGGCGACATGGGGAAAAACAGTCTCCCCGAGCAGTTCCGACATCCTCTCTCGCATCTCTTCTCCGATGAGAGTCAGTCCGGGGGTGATCTTCCGTTTCAGCAGCGGCATCCTCAATGCGAAATCCGGAACCTCATACACCTCGAAGGCTTCCGGTAAGAAACCGGAGAATTTTTCTATCGACGCTGTCGTCATTTTATCCTCTGTGGCAAACCGTAAATGCGGTAGTAGATCTGGAATCAATCTCAAGCGGAGACCAACTCCAATCCTCGAACTGAATGACGATAGGCTTCGTAAGCGGCGCCGACATCGCCTTCTTCGGCATTCCCTGAGTGCGTATAGAGGCGATATCGCAGTCGCAACGGAGAGCCGGGATCTATCAAAATAGGTTCGCCTGCAAAGAAACTCTCGTTTGGGGCGAATGGGCCGTAGTCGCGAGTGAACCAGGAGACAGGGTTTTCGGGGTTGTCCGGGTGATTGAAAAGCGCAAAACCGCATGAGAGTCTGCCGAGAGTTCCGGAGCAATCCAACCAGACGGCTTTTTGCCGATAAGTTCCCTTCTCGTTGAGTTTGCCCTCCGAATTAGTGAGGCGTCCGCCTGTCTTGACCGTCAATCCCTCTGAAGCTCGTATGTGCGGAATTCCCGCCTCATTGGTAGGTTGCAAGGCAACAATTTCGTTGTTTGGGGAAGTGAGGACTATTTCAAAATCAAACCAGCGGGAGTCTGAAGGCATGTCGTAGAAGGTGAAAGTTCGAGTGTCGTTCAGGACTGTCTCGCCCGCTTGATTCACCCATCTGTTTGCAGCGGTGAAGCCGCCTTCCGCCTCCCCGCTTTGAAGGGAAATAAAGGAGTCGTGGATGATTCTGCCGCTGTTGTGTCTTTCAAGCCAAAAATCATTTTCATTCACTCTTCCGTGCCCGACCCATAAACCGTGATGATGTCGGTGATCCGTCGGAGAGTCTGCCAGCAGCGACAGACCGTTGACAGCGCGAAGCGGGAAGAGATACGGCTTCCAGCAGTCAGCGCTGAAGCGGTATCGCGTATATTCTTGACCGCTGATTCGCACAATGAGTTGCCCGGTCTCTTCTGAAATTTCTACCATTTGCAGCATCCCTCCTTTCTATAGACTAGTTTACCCAATAATGTCTCTTGCGCGACAGAGGGCGGAATTAAGACCCAAATGATTTGCTTGAGAATTGTAGACTCGTGTTACGCAAACAACAAATCCGTGTGTTGAAAGCGCCCGTCGAATGAATGGGAGTTCTCCAGACGTGAGAAACGCCGAATGCGTTTTTATTCACTGCATCGTTGCGAATCGTC
>JAYVOT010000072.1:0-2692 GCA_043757795.1 Chthonomonadaceae bacterium
TTCAGCGCGACGGCTCGGAAGATGGCATCGCAGTTGAATTGGAAGCGGCGGGCATTCCCACAAGCCATATTGTTCTCGCTTTCCACCGGGCTGAAGACCGCGCTCTTCTTCCTGAATACGCGATCGCTTGACATGAGCCTCCTCCCGCCGCAAAAGCTCGTTTAGAAGCGCATGTCGCGAACAGAACCCGCGTAAAAACGCTGGAGGGCTTCGAAGGAATGGCGAGACTGCACACGAAAACCGTCGAGGAGATGGCGAGCGCCAAAGAGGAGTCTCGCAAGAACGAACAAGCCGCCGATAGGGGCAAAATGACGACGAATGCGCGACGCTTGCATTTTGTCGTAGAGTCAGGGCTGTCCGTGATATGATTCAGTGAGTACAATTTCATAGCTATGGGAATTTGAAAATTATGGACTTCCCGTCATTTCGTGAAGATCAATGGTTGCCTGAAGGTCATTTTTCCACCTCTTGGGAAGAGATCGAAATAAAATTCGGAGGTGAAGCTGGCAGTCAGCGTCGAAAAACTATCCGCCTATTGTTGGATTGGCGAGACGCGGCAAGAGCGAAAGGCCTGTCGGGTCGTATTATCCTAAACGGCAGCTTTATCTCAGCAAAAGAGAATCCTGGCGATTTTGATCTGCTATTTTTATTCGACATGGCTACTGAAAACTTGGTGCGTGAGGACTCGGAAGCTCTTGAGTTGATTGATCCTTTGCACTGTAAAAGGGTATATGGAGGCGATGTTTTTGCATTTTCAGCAAGAATGGCAAGTGATTATCCACACTTTTTTCCGATGGATACTTTCGACCGAATCAAATTCACAGACGTGAAAAAAGGCGTTTTGGAGGTGGAACTATGATTGAAAACAACAAACAACTAGCGGCTACTCTGGATTACATAGTAAAGTGGGTTGATGCTTTAGAAGGCATGAGACTTCATGAAGGCGAGGTCACCGGGGGCGTATTCCCGACTCTGGCTGCTGGGCCGATTAAAGAAATTCGGGAGAATCTGGAAATCGCTCGAACATACGCTCATTCAGAACAACAGAAACCTGCATTGCTAACGATGACAGAAGCAAAGCATAGTGCAAAAGCGAGTTGATAGCGAGTTGATAGCGAGTTGATAGAAGTTGTCCCGCAAGCAGTCCATGCTCCACGATCCGCTAACAGGCGCTGTCTGCGACCCCAAAGAAATCTGGCAGATGATAGACGAAATGCTGGTAGCGCAGGCGGAGTGGCTCCCTCAGTATGCAACTAAAATCCCCGCCGCAAAAACCCGGTTGGGCGCGCATGTGTCCGCCGGAATCCGCGTCAAGATGCTGGAGGGCTTCGAGGTTATGGCGCGACTGCACACGAAAACCGTCTAGGAAATGGCGAGCGCCAAAGAGGAATCTCGCAAAAACGCACAAGCCGCCGACAAGGGCAAAATGACCGCGAATGCGTGAGGTGGTGGGTTCAAACGTCGGGTTGAGCAGCATGAAGCATAGTTTCCGGGAACGTCCCCATTTCACACGTTAAAGAGAAAAGTGAAGACAAAAACGGCATACAGTTAATTTTATTCTTTTCCCAGACGTCAGTCCGAAGTGGCGCGAACTCCTGTCATAAAACTCGATTTGCAATCTCTAAAATATAAATTTCTGGGGAAAGTCATTAGTAGTATAAGATGAAAACGACTTGGAAAGGAAGCGCGGAAATGGATAAAATCGAACTCTCTCCCGAAGCGCAACGCGAAATTCTGGCAATCAAAGTATCGAATGCACGCCTTCGCGCCGAACGACTCGTCTGGGAGGAAAAAGCCAAGGCTCTGGAAGCCCTGGTTTTACGTAAAGAGGAAATGGTACGCCGTCAGCAGGAATTTCTTGTGGAAATTCAGACCGAACGACAAGCGATTGAAGCCGAATATCAGCACATTTGCAGCATGGGTATTCCTGCCTGATGCGAGGTGGACTCCGTCAACAAGTACAGCGTCGCTACAGTTTCTGTTGCGGATACTGTGGAGTGCGAGAAACGGATGCCGGTTCAAAACTCACAGTAGATCACTTTCAGCCCCGGGCTCAGGGAGGCGATGACAGCCTTGATAATCTGGTCTATTGCTGTCACGCTTGCAACCAGTTTAAGGGAGATTACTGGCAGACAGAGGCGAATATGCGTCTATTACACCCAATGTCAGATGATCGAACGGAACATTTTCAGGAACAGACTGATGGAACTCTCAATGCATTGACGCAACGTAGCGTGAATCATATCCAGGTTCTTCACCTCAATCGCGCTGAACTCATTGAGGGGCGTTTCGAAAGGCAAAGGATAGCTGCTATCAAAGCCTACTGCCATACTCTTGAGGCGCGCGTTCTTGCTCTGGAAGAGACCTTTCGCACTGATCAAGCTGAAGTCAGTAGAAAGTTCGGCGTTCCTGACTTGTAACCCCGTGGTTGGATGTGAGAAGAGATGCAGAAATCGACATAATCCTGCCTTGTCGAACAGGAAGCCTACGGCGCACAATTCAGGACGATAGTGATTTTGAGGGAATGGCGCCACCACGCACAAAAACGGTCGCGGAGACGTCCCCTCATAAGGAAGAGTCTTGCAAGAAAGCGCAAGTTGCCGACACTATCTATTTTTTGAGGAGACAGGCGCCGGACGACCGTCTTCGATCCACATTTGTGCGGCGAGGCGATAGGGATTGCAATTGACCC
>JAYVOT010000073.1:0-2672 GCA_043757795.1 Chthonomonadaceae bacterium
ATGACTACCCGTGTCAAAAAAGTAGAGTCAGGCATAGGTTTCGCCCTTCAAAATGGTTATGATAGAGATGCGAATATGATACCCTGTATTGGGCAAACAGTCTGGGACGTGGGAAGCAACAACAAGAGTGAAAGAAATTGGAAAACAAACAGCTTTGATGCGAGATCGGGAGGAATCGTGAAAAAACTCGCCATAGTAGCGCTCTGTATCTTGTCGGCTATAACTTACGGCATCGTTCATGACCAAGTCACGGCAAGGATCTGCGTCGAATACTTCACAATAGGGCATCCGAATCTCTTCGGAACTGAGAACCCGACGCTTTTGGGATTGGGTTGGGGGATTGTCGCGACCTGGTGGATGGGGTTAATATTAGGAATTCCGTTAGCTTTCGCCGCTCAATTCGGGAAAAATCCTAAACGATCCGTCGAATCCCTGTTTCGTCCGATTCTGACACTCCTGCTAATAATGGCGTGCGGCGCAACTGTTGCAGGGTGCGTCGGCTACTGCGTTGCAAACTCGAATATTTTCGTACTCACGGAGCCGTTGTACTTTAAAGTTCCGTTGAATCGGCACACCGCTTTTCTGACGGACATGTGGATCCATATGGGGAGCTACTCCATCGGGTTTCTTGGTGGAATCGTTCTCTGTTGGAAGGTATGGAGGAGTAGGAAGCAGGGACGTCCCGAAATCGATATTGCCTCGTCGCTTTAGTTGGGAATCCTCAAATCACCATCGTGAGGCGAGACTGGGAGAGAGTCTGAGGAATCAATAACCCGGAAGCGTTGATTGCGTCTCTTGCAATTGGCGGATCATGACTTGCAGATCGCGGTATAGTTTGTTGAATGACGGTGAGTTTTGGCGAGCGAGTTCGATGTCGATTTCGCGAGTGAAAAGAGGCTGATGGATCGTTTCTTTATACGAACTTCCAGGAGGCATATACTTCTCTAGCCACTCTTTCGCGCCTCGCTTATCCTCTATGTTGGCAGGAGCTTCAAAGGTATCGGATAAACCGTGCTTTCCCCTTAACGACTCGGCGGAAGCAAGAAACCAGGACTCGTACTCCCTATTGGCTAAAACAACGGAAATCGGGAGATCGGAACGAGTCTCCTTCGCTTTTTTGGACAGGTTTAGTGCAAGTTTCTTAGGGCAATCTTTATCTGCGTCAAAGAGCAAGAGTATTCCACCAACGCCTCCAACCTGTTTGGCGGCGGCGTTGACTGCATCCTCTATAACTTGCGGTTTTTCGATTTTGTTGCGCGGAACTCTGATTGGCGCTCTTGAGGCGTCAAGCATTACATCTGCATCAATAGACTTTACGATGCGTTTTAGTAATATCGGCAGTGCATCGACATCTCCAAACCCTTCAACAACGCAAGCGATTTTAAGGACTATCAAATATTTCCTCTAACTACAGCTAGTTCGTTCGCCGATGCGGGGTTATGCGCTGAATCTAATGTGAAGCGCGGCAAGATTTGGTTCATTCGCAACATTTCACCTAAGGTGTAAATCTCGTCGGAAACAATCGTCCGACTCGCATCATCTATAGAAGCGATTCGAGTTATGCCGCCCTCCGAAGAGACCGCTAGAATCGAGTCGGGGTCGATGTCATCACGATCCAACAGGTCGGAACCATGAGTCGTCACGATTACCTGCCTTGTTTCGCTCGCATCCGTGAGCGCGTCGTACAAAACGCCAATAGCGGAGGGATGCAAACCGGTCTCCGGCTCCTCAATCTCAACAAGCGGAATCTTACCTCCGGCTGGATCTCCTGTTTGAAAAAGCGCTACCAAGACTCCGAGCGCTCTGAGCGTGCCATCAGACATGCTCAAAGAAGAAAATATCTGTGTTTCAGGAAATTCGACTACCTCTTGAAGAAATTCGAGTTCCTCCCTGGATCCATATTCAACAACTTTCACCCCTTTCAATCCGTGTACGATCGCCTCAAGATACTGTTCGACTCGTTTCATCTTCTCCGGTGAATTCACCTTCATTTTCGAGATCACGCTAGCGATGTTGTCCCCGTCGCACCATAGTTTCTCTCCGGCATCCGGTTGTTGCGCTTCGCGAAGCATTTGCGGGTTCAAATCGTAAAACTGCATATTGCGGAGTGCATCATAGACAGGTCTAAAAGCTGGATCGCCTGAAGCTGCCACAAGATAGAGTCGGTCATTCAAGTAGGCCGACTGCAACTTCGGATTCGATTCCATTTTGCCATTCTCAACTTGAAAGAAGCTCTCAGCTGCAATGCCGACGCGAATTCTACATAGCTCCCCTAGAACTTCAAATCTTTTTGAAGGGAGTGGTGCGAGTCGAATTTCGTAATCGCACTCCCTCCCCTCCCCTAATCGAAATGTCAAGGATATGACAAAATAGGAGCATGGGCGTTTAGAGCGCAGAATAATCTCGCTGATGCCGCCTCGTTTTTTGACAGCCTGCTCCAGAGTATTGTTCAAGGCGTCTGAGACGAACTGAAGCGCATCCAAAAAATTGCTCTTCCCGGAACCGTTCCGCCCGACAAGGAAGGTCAGCGGCCCGAGGTTGACATCGCAATGCTGAATGCTTTTATAATTGTTTATGACTACCCGTGTCAAAAAAGTAGAGTCAGGCATAGGTTTCGCCCTTCAAAATGGTTATGATAGAGATGCGAATATGATACCCTGTATTGGGCAAAC
>JAYVOT010000074.1:0-2672 GCA_043757795.1 Chthonomonadaceae bacterium
CGAGAACCGAGCGCTTGCCGGACTTTCGATGGGCGGAGGGCAAGCGCTTAACTTTGGACTTGGCAATCTGAATACGTTCGCGTGGATCGGCGGATTTTCTTCAGCTCCGAACACGAAATCGCCAGACAAACTCGTGCCCAATGCCGAGGTTGCAACCAGGAAAATCAAGGCTCTGTGGGTCTCTTGCGGAGATAAAGACGGATTGCTAAATTTGAGTCAGGGGGTTCATAAATATCTAAAAGATAAAGGAGTGCCGCATATCTGGCATGTCGATTCGGGACCTCACGATTTTTCAGTTTGGAAAAACGACCTCTATCTTTTTTCTCAACTCGTTTTCAAAGAAAAATTCTAACGGATTGAATTTTGGCGATGCGATAACAGTCGCCCTCGGAGAAAGGGAGGCTGGCCGGATGCGGACATGTTGCCTTTAGGTCACATCGGGATCCGCGCCGAAAGAGGAGAACCGCGAATGTCCCTCTTGACCCGCGATGAGCAGCAAACTCTCATGACTATGTGGTCGATAGGGCGTTCGCCGTTGATGTTCGGAGGACATTTGCCGGACAACGACGAATTTACGCTTTCGTTGCTGAACAATGACGAAACCCTTGCAGTCAATCAGAAAGCGACTTCCAGCAAGCAACTCTTTTCTCGCGGCAGTCAGATCGCCTGGGTTGCGGAGATGAAGGGTTCGTCGGCGCGATATCCGGCGGTTTTCAATATCGGCGACAAGACGACGGAGGAGATCAAAATCAACTGGTCTGATCTCGGACTGTCCGGAAATTGCTCAATACGCGACCTGTGGGCGAAAAAGGAATTCGGAGCATCCGTAGGCGGATTCACTTTTGCAATCGCCCCGCACGCTTCGGGATTCTACAAACTGACTCCGCTGAAGGGGAAATGAAGGAATCGAGATTTCGAATGAGGCGTGTTTAGAGGAGGCGTTGGGTTTCAACCTGACGTCGTTCGAGACCGTGAATGAGATGTTTATCTGTTCATAATAATGGAAATGCGTCTTAGTCTTTTGACCACAAGTAGAGGGTGCTAATAATGTTTCGTTCTATCGCTCTTGTTGCAATTTTTCTTTCGTTATCGTTGTTCGGAAACTTTTGTCATGCACAAGGGAATCAGCTCAAATTCTCAAAATTCGCTCTGGAAGCGAAGTCCGATCTCGGCGAAGCGGTCTTTTCTTATCGACTTGTATCAAGTTCTCGGAGCGCGAATGTCGGGATCCAACTTTTTGCGAAGCGAGATGATATTAAAGACAGCATTCAGTATGATCTCATCGCGCCGGTCGATTCTGCAGGCGCTCCTATCATTCTGAACCTCTTTCGTGCGCAAGAAAATAGAGGCTCATTCAGAATGCCGATTCCAAAAGGAATCTATAGCGGCTTTAAATTGATTCTATTTGAGTCGCCGGACGGCAAGTCCTTAGACTACAGTAGATTCCTATACGATAGTTCGATTGACCCGCCAAATCCGCCGATTACTATCAAATTAAAGATAAATACGACGCAGCGCAGAGTCGTCTCCCCAATCCTTGACATCAGCTCGAAAAAGATTTCTATTAAGTCGAATGCCGACAACACAGCCGATGTAACGATTTCAGCTCTTGTTAAAATCCCGAAAGCAATGGGAAAGCAAGGAGCCGGATACTGGGCGATGGCGAAAGGAAGCGCAGGCTTTACACAAGTCTGGTTGCCGATCTCCTCCGCAACGCCTGGCGCGGATGCGCTGGACGACTATTTAAAAATCCTGGTTTCGTTTGAATTAAAGGCAGTAGAAAAGGGTCTCAAAAGCCTAGACTTAGGACTGTTTCCAGATAAGATGGAGAAGGCGATCAAATGGATCGTCAACGCTGTCGATCTTGAGATAGGAGGAGATCAGTGGGTCGTAAAAGCTCCGCCGAACCTCATGCCTCCCAGAGTTCGGGTATCGAACAGGAGTTTTCGCTTAGCCAATGGCAAGCCCTTCGACTTTTATGCGGACAATCTCGCCGGCAAAAAAGGGGTCGGTTTCGTGCGCGGCGGGAACTATGGCAACGCAGTGACCTGGACCCTTTACCCCGCTTTAAACTCGCCAAACTATTTCACTCTGCTCGGTGAAATGGGGTGCAAGTACCTCCGTTTTAGCCTCAACCCCAATCGTTACCTTGCCGAGCCGCTTTATCAGCATGTCATTGATCAAATTATTCAGAACATCTGGGCGGCGTCAATCTATCCGGTCGTCACGCCGCAAGATTTGCCGGATGCCCCTACTCTCGCGGAGAGAGTTGAGAAGGGGAAACGACTTCTGGAGATGCTTGCGACAAAGTATAAAGGCAAAAGCGTCTGGCTGGAAGTTTGCAATGAGCCTCATGAGTTCGCCGCCTGGAAAGACTGGAAACCTGTCGCGATACGCTATGTGAAAACAATCCGAGCGATTGACCCGGACGCGTTCGTAATCGTACCATTCGAGGATTTCAGCAAGGACGGACGCGGAGCGGCGAAAGATCCTATCACTGAAGCGGCGGTTGATCTCTATGACGGCCATGCATATCTCAAACCGGAAGAGGTCGCTCAGAATTTCAAGCCTGCCATTCTCGCCGGACTTCCCGTTATTATCGGCGAATACGGCGGCGGCGGATATGAGTATCTCAGCCAGATGAATATGGCGATGCAGAGCCTGCCTTCCGG
>JAYVOT010000075.1:0-9869 GCA_043757795.1 Chthonomonadaceae bacterium
GTCGAGGAAGAGTATCTCCGGTTCGTGCAGAAGCGCCATCCCCAAATCAGCTCGCATTCGTTGACCTAAACTGAGTTCACGAACCATTGAGAAGTAGAATTCTTGCAGCCCGAGCGCCTCTTTCACAAATCCAAGCATTCGTTCATAGCGAACCTTCGGGATATCCCAAACGACGCGCTTCCACTCATAGCAAGCCGCGATCGTGTGATCCGACCAGAGTTCCGTGCGTTGCCCGAAGACGACTCCCACTCTCTCCACATAACGCACTCGATCTTTTTGCGGATCCATTCCGAAAACCCGCACTATCCCTGAATCCGGCGCAAGCATTCCGGAGAGAAGTTTGACTGTCGTGCTTTTGCCTGCTCCATTGGGGCCGGCATAGGCGACGATCTCTCCTCGTTCAATCTCAAGGGAGATGTTCGTGAGAGCGTTGACGATCTTGATTTGAGGCTTAAACAGACTTTTGAAGACTTCGTTCAACTTTTCCGAGCGTTGTTTTTGCCGGAAGGTCTTGCTGACTCCGGTCAACTTAACTACGATGTCCCTGGCTTGTGTACCGTTGCGATCCGGCTCTGCCATAATGCTGCATTCCTTTCCCAAAAACGAATAGCATCAGCGTGAGAGCGACCGTCGATGCAAGCGGCGTGATCCAAACCGCCGATGGAGATTTTTCTATGCCAAGCAGGGCGCGGCAGGGATACCATCCCATGAAACCGATCGGTAGGATCGTCAGCAGAGAGAATGTCAGCGCCCTGCCCATCCCTTCGAGAGGGTAAGATTGCAGCGTGCGCAACATCACCATTGTGGAGGAGTTGATCTCTTCCGCCGCGCGAGGCGCCCAGAAAGCGAGACTGCCCCAAATGAACTGAAACGACAATGAGATGATGAGCGAGGCGATCTGATTGAGGAAGAAAAAAAACAGCCATGCTATCGAAATATGAATGGAGGAGTGCATCGCTCCCCAGAGGAGCAAGGGGATGCCGGGAAGCAACGTTGTCGATCCGAAAATAGGCGAAAAGCCCTCGGTCACGAAAGTCACCCAGATCGGTTGCGGCTGAATCAAAACGTGATCCAACTGCCCCCTGCCGATTCTGCGGCTGATAAAAGCGATGTTGTAGCTGAAAAAGACTTCCAATAGTCCGCGATTTATGACGGCGTACCCCAACATGAAAGCGACTTGCGCCTTAGACCAGACTCCTATCCCTGCGAATCTTTCAGCAAGCAACAGCAACCCGAAAATCGACGAGACGTTCATGAGCGAGTCGGAAAATCCCCATGCGAAAAAGGATTTTACATCTCGCGTGATCCATAGCAAGTCCATCTTTGCGTAGAGCGCCCACAACCGAAACATTTTAGAAACTGTTTTCAAAACTTGAATGCCTTCCGAATTTGTTTGACCCTGCCCCCGGCGCTCCGTGCCGCGCCAACTTTGGGTGGAAGAGTTTCGCAGGCGGGAGTCTTGCGCCGTTGATAACCTTCCTCGGCGCTGACACGCCGACCCCTTCTTACATAAGGAGAGATAGCGGAAAGGCTTTCACCGCCAAACTTTCCCCTGAAATTGGGAGCAGGCGCTATCGCCGGGGGCACGGTCCAGCAATAGTTGGCGGCAGCTCAAAGCCGAAGGCGCGCACAGCAAATACTCCCGATTAGCGCTCTTGCCCCCTTCTGCCCGCAGCGCGGGAGAAGGGGGTTGGGGGATGAGGGCATCAACTTGCACAGACTCTCGCAGGTTGAATCAGAATCCTACCCGCCATAGCTGACCATCTTCTCCCGGCTTTTGCGCCAACTCCAAAACATGATCGGCCACAATATCGCCGACCAAAAGCACTGAGCTGAGATCAAGGCGACTGAGTCGCCTTTCCCGATAAAGATCATGAGCGGCGCGGAGGCGACTGAGGCGAAGGGAGTGAGAGCGAACGCTTTTCCCAGTCCCCAGGGCATGAGCGCGAGCGGAATAATCGCGCCGGAGAGCAGACCTCCAAGCGCCTTTCGCAGACGCTGAATGGCAAATGGAGGCATCTCCAGTGCGATGCCGAACGCCCCGAAAATAAAATCGGTTGCAAAACCTACGCTCACGCCAAGAGCGAGGCTAACGAAAAAAAGCGCTCCCGATACGGGGTTCGCAGGCAACAAATTAACGCCTATAAACGGCGATAAGCAGATTAGCGGAGTGGAGAAAAACATGAAGTTCATGCCCCACCGCCCGAACTCCTCCGTCACAAACTGCTCCATCAGTCCGATTGGGCGCAGGAAGCGCGTTGTGATCGTGCCATCCCAAAACGCATCAGCAAAACCGGTCATGCTTGAGATCGGATCTCCGAATATCTCTGCGATGAGCGTGTAAGTCAAGAGATTTGGCAGAGTCAGACCGGAAACTTCCGTTTTTCCTGCGTACAGAGTCCGCCAGATAGCGAGCATCAGCAACACGCGCATCAGTCGCATTGCATAGCCGATGAGGAAAAGAAGGTTCTCTCCGACGTGAGTCGAAGCCGCCATCGTGCCGTTTTTGAGATACGAGGCGGCTAATCGCGCTAAAATCGGCTTTTTAGAAGTGGACATTGTTCCAAACCGGTGGCCCGCTGAGAAGCGCTTCCAGCGTCTTGAAACCGCCTTCGTTATGAACCGCTATTCGACAAGCCGCTTTGAGAGTTCCGAGACTTGGCGAACCGAAGTAGGCTTGCGAGATCGCTTGAATGTCCATTGAGAGGTCTGCGGAGGCGGTCGAAGCGATGACTTCGATCTTCCCGCCTTCAATCGCAATCTTCCACTTGCCGGTGTTCCAGGAGCAGGTTTCATCAAAGACTTCCAATACGACGCTACCGGAAATCACACCGGGACTCAACGCCTCGAACGCCATTTTGACATCAACGATTCGACCCATTAGGCAGGGTTGAATTGACGTTTCAATGTCCCAATGATAAAACTGCGACCAGAGAAGATCGTTTTCCGGCGCATCCCAAACGAATTTTTCGATCTGCATTTCGCATCTTTTCAGCAATCCGAGAAGTCCGCTTTGGGCGCGGGGCGTCATAGAGACGAACTCACGCAGGTGCGTCTCCTCGCTCTTTCCTCCGCGGTAGGTCAAGTAACCCTCGATTTCGCCGTCTCGTTCGTAGAGATAGGAGTAAGTGTAGTTCTTTTCCGTGTTGTCGAGAATGCGATTCCATATTTTCGCGCTACGAACGATCTCGCCCCGATATCCGGAGGCGAATTTTGCGTGAGCCGCTTCGATTCGAGGCCGATCCTCTTGAGTAGCCGCCCGGACGTGCTTTGTCTCAGTCGAAGATTTCATGACCTTCGTCGGAATTTTGTAGGTGCGTTTTTGTCCGATCCACTCGTAGCCAAGTTTTCGGTAGAAGTCCCAACTGAATGGGAAGAGCATCGATGTGAACTGCCCGGCTTCCCGCATCTGTTCGAGGCTATATTTCAGACAAGTTCCGGCGTAGCCTTTGCCCCGGCTTGCCGGAAGGCAGGCGACTCCCGCGACGCCTCCCATAGGCGCTTTCAAATCGCTTCCCATATAGACTTCAAAAGGGATGACGAAGACCTTCGCCTGCAGTCCTGATTCGTCCCAGACTCCGAAATGCTCTCCGGAGTGTCTGTTGGGATCAGCTTGCCACGACTTGTCGATCTCTCCGAACATGAACGCCTGCGCCCCCAGATAAAAGGCGATCTCATTTTCGTCTTCCCTGATCTTTCGAATCTCCAAAATTGTCCTACCTCCTGCCGCATAGTGGCTCTATAGTTCTCTATCGTACCCCTGTATTCCTGTGCTAAAGAAAAGCGTGCGACGCGGATGCGACTAGGGCGCTCAAGACGTTGGACTTTGAGTCCGTCGGTTTCTGAGTAATAGGATTACTCTATTGCCATTACCTGGAATTGACGGAGAAACAGTCATTTCTCGAATTAAAAATGATACAATTACAAGACTATTTGAGAACACGGACTTTTTCTTCAGAGAAACTGCGACGAATTCTTATTTATTGATTGATCGAATGTTTTTTAGATTATGGAAAGCAACTGTCTGGGAGACATCTTGGCGCATTCACTGCAAGAGAGGAAATGTGAGACAATGGTTTTTCTGAATTGGCGCAAAGCGGTTGAGAAGGTGGTACAAGGTTTAATACTGACTGCGCTTTTAATGGTTTTGAGCGCATCTCTTCAAGCGCAGGAGAAGGCGAACGCCCCGCGGTACAAACGCATCGGAATCGCGATCTATCCTTTCAGCGGCAAGAACGTGAGTCAGGCGGTTGCTGAACACCTCTTCAATGCGACATCAGCGGATTTAGGTCGTTCAAACCATTTCACCATTCTCGACCGAAGCTCTTTCCCCGACCTTCTCAGACAATACCGAATTGGGGATAGCGGACTGATGGATGAGGAGACCGTGAAGGAGTTTGAGAGGGTTAAAGGATTGGAGTATATCCTCTACGGCAGCGTCGATTCCGTATTGATCAACAACACGCTCGAAACAGGAAAAGACTCTTTAACTTATACTTCTAAAGCGACTGTGAAAGTCACCTATCGACTGGTAAACCTCGCGACTGCAAAAACGGAATCGGATCAGTTCGAGGCGATCGGGACGCAGACCTCGAACAAGGGATATTTAGAAGGCAACGCGACTGCGAAAGCCATCGATAGAGTGAGCGCCTTCGCAAAAGAGTTTATGCGAAGCGTGTCGCCGATGACTTGCAAAGTCATTGAAGTAAATCCTGTGGAGAAGTTTTTTCGCGTGGATATCGGATTTGATGACGGCGTTTCAGACGAAATGGTCTTTACGATCAGCTCCAACATGAAGAGAACTCTGCCAAGCGGAGTTGAGATCGAAGAGGAGACCGTGATCGCTCACGGCAGACCGATTCCCGGACAGACAAAACGCGGGTGGACGAAACTCGAACCTGTGGAGTGGGGCAAAACTGGACTCGGCGGCGGCGGAATGGGTTGGCGCCCTGTATTGCAACAACTGGATAAGGATCGGCTTGAGAAACTAAACCGGGGACGCAAGGAGAAGGACATCAAGCTTATAATCGAGGACGGGCAGGGGGCGCACACATAAGGAATTGCCAGTATTATTGCATCTGACAAACGCTCAGTCAGTATTAAATGCTGATATTGCACTGAATAAGTTGATTCCGGTCAATTAGAAGATGCCGGAATTGAAGTGAAGAAACTTCGATTTGTTGAATTGCATTTGCGTTCATCCTGTAAATCCTGTACGAAAAATCTGGAATCTCTCGTAGAATACGAGGGATTTTAGACTGGATAATCAGGATTTAAAGGATGAACGCAATTGCGAATATACCCCCGCCTCGCAACTTTTTGCTCCTACTCCAAGCCTTCTGAGCTTCTAGGCTCATTTCCTTGATACGATTTCGGTTGCAGTTTTTCCGGTTGCGCTCAATTCTACCCGGGTCGCAATTCTTACGGTTTCTCACCGGAATATGATTCGTTCGTCCGCTGAAACTCTTTCCGAGCGCGAGAATATTTTTTCTGGCTGGCGTAAATCCAACCAAGGTTGCTACGGGACATGATGTCGTTAGGGGTCAGCTCGAGGGCTTTTTTGTAGGCTTCCACCGCATCGTCATACCGATCTTGCCCCTCCCAAATGCTCCCTAAAAAATTGTAAGTCTCAGTCGAAGGTTCAAGAGAAATAGCGCGCAACCAGGATTTCTCGGCATCGCCGTATTTGCCTTGCTCCGCGTACAGAGTTCCGAGCGCGTTGAAGAGACGAGCTTCCTCCGGATAAGACTGCTGCATTTTTTGGTAGATGCGTTCCGCCTCCAGAAACTTACGAGAATTGCATAGCTCGCGTCCCTCTTTCAAACAGGATGAAACATCCTGACCTTGCATCCCTGTAGGACTGAATTGAGCAAGGGAAAAAGGTTGTCTATCCGTCATTTTCTCAGTCGGCGCGTCTTCCAACCAGGGATAAGCAGACTCCTCATTTGAGGGTTCAGGCGTAACGATAATCGCTGCGACAATCGTCTCTTCTTCTATCTTATGCAAGGTGTACGCTCGCTCATCCTCTGATTCTATTACGAGATCCCGTGCGTTTTGAATTGAAAGTTCCGTATCCGCTTCTTGAATTCGATTCTCATTCTCCGCGAATTTCAAGCTTACGAGCGTATCGGACGAAGGAGGTTTTTGGGAAGATTGGCGGCTGGCAGCAAGAGATTCCTCAAAGGAGACTCTTGCATACTTTGTTTGCGGTTCGCTCAATGCAAATTCGTCAATTTTAGGAGATGTCGCTCTTCTAGCCCGCCCTACGGCGTTCTCTCCATAGTTGGTTTCGTTTTGTGAAACCATAGAGGTCCTATGGGCGCTCTCCTCTTGGTAGGCGACTTTTTCCTGATAAGCCGATTCAAGCTGAGGAGCCTGGCGAACTGCTATCAAAGCCTCGCCGCTCTCCATCGCTTCAAGCAAAGGGACTTGTTCCGGTTTATTTCTTTGCCGCTTTGAGGCGAAATAGAGAACGGAAGCTCCGGCGATGACGCCGCCGATCGTTCCCCAAAAAATAAATTTGATTGGAGAGACTCCTCTCCGAGTTTCAGAGCGCATTGGTTTCCTTCTCCTCCTAATGGGGACATCCTATCCCTTCGCTCGCTTTTGCGTAGTTCCTAAATGTAGAGAACTCAAATTCGCTATCTCTATCATTCACTCTTATGTTTTGCGACTCCTTCTCGATTTTTAGCGAATACTTGCCTTTGATAGTCGAAAAGTTCGCTCATAAGCGACTTCAAATGCGCTGTGAGACGTTTGGCATTTGCGATGAGAGCGTGCAGGAGAATCGCGGATGCGCAACGAATCTGTTCTCGTCGAACGATCAGACCGGTTTGACGCAAATTTTATAGGGAGAGTACTTTTCATATGCCAAGAGTTGATGGTCGGGGCAGCAAACAGATGCGCCCAGCAAAGATAACGCGCGGATTCATGCCCAATGCGGAAGGCTCCTGCCTGATCGAAATGGGAAATACGAAAGTCATCTGCACCGCGTCAGTTGAAGATAAAATTCCGCCGTTCCGGAAATATGAGGGACAGCTCGGGTGGCTTTCCGCGGAATACGGGATGTTGCCGCGAGCGACGCACACGCGCACCCAACGCGATACGAAGGGGCCGGGAGGGCGCACGGTCGAGATTCAAAGACTGATCGGTCGAAGCCTGAGAACCGTCGTCGAGATGCCTGTACTTGGAGAGCGCACGATCTGGGTGGATTGCGATGTGTTGCAAGCGGATGGGGGAACGCGTTGCGCTTCGATCACGGGCGCGTATGTCGCGATCGCAGAAGCTTGCAAGAAGCTGTTGGACGCAAAAAAAATCTCTCGAATGCCCCTGCTAAGCGCTGTCGCCGCGATCAGCGTGGGCGTAGTCGGCTCCGACGAACTGCTCGATCTTTGCTACGAAGAGGATCACGACTGCGGCGTGGACATGAACGTGATCGCCACCGATAAGGGAAAGTATATCGAAGTGCAGGGAACCGGCGAAAAAATTTCTTTCGACAGACCGCGACTGAACCGCCTGCTCGATCTTGCGCAAGTAGGTCTTGACGAACTATTCGAACTTCAAAAGAAGGCGTTGCAAGGGATAATATAGGCGTTCCAAATATGAAAACACTTCTGATTGCGACTACGAATCGCAGCAAATGCGCTGAGATGCGCCAGATTTTGGAGGCTGCCGACCTCCAAATAGAATTGAAGACGTTCAAAGATTTTCCCAACGCGCCTGACGTAGAAGAGACAGGCTCAACCTTCATGGAGAACGCTCATTTGAAGGCTCTGGAAGCTGTGCGGGAGACCGGACTAATTTCTATTGCAGACGACGGCGGGCTTGTCATCGACGCTCTCGATGGAGCGCCCGGCGTCTTTTCGCACCGATTTCTGGGAATTGACACTTCTTTCGACGATAAAATGACGCAAATCCTGGAGATGATGGCTCATACTCCGGAGGCGCAAAGGACGTGCCGCTTTGTGAGCGCGGTCGCGATAGCGACGCCTGAAGGCGAGATTTTCGATTGCATCGGGACTTGCGAAGGGCGAATCGCGTATGAGAAGAGGGGGACTTTCGGGTTTGGATACGACCCCGTTTTTCTTTTGCCGGAGTTGGAGCGACATATGGCGGAGTTGCC
Organism: Chthonomonadaceae bacterium; assembly: GCA_043757795.1. GTDB lineage: Bacteria > Armatimonadota > Chthonomonadetes > Chthonomonadales > Chthonomonadaceae > JAYVOT01. The sequence goes on from JAYVOT010000075.1 coordinate 8,123, forward strand.
GCCGGAGGAAAAACACAAAATCAGTCATAGGGGAAGATCCATGCAGTGCGCATTGACGCATCTGAAGAAACTATTTTCGTAGTAGGCGAAAGGTTACCCGAGAATTTAGTGATCTTTTTCTCAAGCATCCTCGTCTAACCTTGCATCAAAAGCGAATAGTTGCACCCCAACGGTTGCATCCATCCAGAGAAAAGGCTTGCCATGCTATTTCGTCCTTTCGCCTCTTCGTATCGAAAGTCACGGGCTTCGATGCTGTCTCCCCTTCTCATCGCGGGCGTATCGCTCTGCCTCGCAAGCATGCCTACCCTTGCAAATCGCTCGTCCGCCGCGCCGCCTATCAGAGCGTTGATCGTCGGGGGCGGTCCTGATCTGGAAAACAATCAAGTCGCGATCGAGAGCAATGTACGATATTTCAGCAAGCTCCTTCCTCGCAACGCCTCCGTCACGGCGCTTTATGCAGACGGCGATCCGAATCATGCGACCGTGTTCTTCGATGACTCATCCGCTTCAGACTCCGTCGGCGATCATCTTATGAGCCTTCTGCTGAATGAAACTCCGACTGAAGGCGCTTCTACCTCTCACTATCGCAAACCGAATCTCGGTTGCAAGCTCAACGGAGCTTCCAAAAAATCCGTGATACAGACCGCTTTTACAGACATCGCCTCAGAAATGCAGACCTCGCCCCGACCGTTGCTTCTCTACTTTACGGGACATGGAAGCCCCAACAACGCCAGCCTGGACAACAACTACTACGACCTGTGGGGCAAGAACGAGACGATCACTGTAAGCGAACTGGCAAAACAAATCGAACGATTGCCTGAAGAGACTCCTGTGACGCTCGTGATGGTGCAGTGTTTTTCCGGCGCTTTCGCGAACTTGATACTTGAGGGCGGCGATCCCAGAGGCGAGCCTGTGAAGCGAGACATTGCAGGCTTTTTCGCAACAGTGAAAGAGCGAGTCGCGGCGGGATGCACTTCCGCTATCAACGAGGCGGAGTATCACGATTTCACCTCTTACTTTTTCGCCGCTTTGACAGGCAAAGATAGAATCGGGCGACGAGTGAAAGGAGCGGACTACAATCATGACGGCAGAGTCGGAATGGATGAAGCCTACGCCTACACGCTTATCAACGACGAGTCGATAGATGTGCCGGTCTGCACTTCGGACGTCCTTTTGCGCCGATTCGGAAGCGTCAGCGACCGGGCGAATTTCGAGGGCAACGCTTATGAGGACGTTTTGAGTTGGGCTTCCCCCGCGCAAGCGGCTGCATTGGAAGGTCTTTCTCTGAAGCTGAAAAAGACCGGTTCAGACCGACTTTTCACTTCTTATCAACTGATGATGCGCGGACCTGCAGGCTCTGCCGGTCGAAAAGGGTCAGCGAAATTAGCGAAGAGTTTTCAGGATGCGAGGAATGAAGGACGAAGAACGCTTTTCAGCCGATGGCCCGAGCTTCGCAGAACTTCGGATAGGGAGTTCGCTACCGCGTACAAAGAAGCTTCCGCTCAATTAGGCAGGGAAGCGGAATCGGAGCGGTGGAAAAATCTGATCGACCTCGAAACGGAACTGGATAAGAGCGTTGCGGCGGGCGAGGCGGCGGAGATTGCCGACTCGCAGAATTTGCGCTTCGTTCGACTTGGAAAGAGCGTGATTCTTGCGCACCAACTTAAAGTGGGCGACAACAAGAGCTTGAAAGAAAGATATGCAAGGCTGATCGAGGCCGAAGGCAGAACCGTTTTGCCGCCGGCAA
>JAYVOT010000076.1:0-2667 GCA_043757795.1 Chthonomonadaceae bacterium
AGGGGAACCAGCTTGTACTTGCGCTGATGCGTTGCCAGCAACCCGGCTTTATACGCTTGCCAATCAGGCTCCTGTTTGGCAACTCGATAGGCGTCTCTAGCCCGTTGAACCCAGCGAGCGGCATGATGATAATGATCCGCCTTGCCGCCATCCATAATAATCGCAGCCTGATTCTTGCAGATCGGGATCACTTCGAGCGGAAGCGTCGGGGTTGCAGCCTCGACCGCTTTCGCGATAAGATCATAGTTCCAGTCGTTTTTGCGCACCACATCCAGCGCCTCGGACATCAACCCTTCGGAAATGAAGATATCCACTTTGCCGCTCAAGTCAAATGTTTCTGAATCGCGTAAAACCTGAAGCGTCTCTGTGCGCAACGCGAGCCACTGATCGCCGGATATCTGTTTCAATAGCTCATAGTCGTCCAGTTGCGGTTGCAGTTTCAGGGCTGTTTTAGAAGCCTGAATCGCGATCTCAGTCTCGCCCAATTCCATCGCCGTATCGCGCAACCAGGTCGCCAATTTGCGGCTTGGATTCTCGAGCGTCAAGCCATGAACGCCTAGGCTGACGGCAAGCGCTTTTTCGCCGGCCAGATCCAAAATCATTGCCAGATTATGCGCCTTATCTGCAGAAGAAAGCCCCTCCACACCGTATTCGGCTGCCTCTTTCCCTCTTCCCATCCGTACTAAGAGAGCCATGTGGCGATCATTCAGACCTTCCGCTTTAGACAGATAGACGGCTTCCTGCAAACGCCCCTGTCGCTCCAAAATGTTCAGTCGAACCTCCGCGAGTTGTTCGGCGCATTCCGGGGGATCGCCTTCCCACGCTCCGTTTTCAGTGATCTCGCCCTGCATAACGCTTATGAGCGGGGGATAGTCCCACCCGAAAGACGCCGCATTAATCGCGACTTCCAAGCTTGAAGAAGCCGCTGTGCCTGTACCCGCCTCCTGCAACGCTTCCAGTGTTTCGACCCAATCATCTCGCTCCTGAACGCTCAAGTCTGCGGAGAGAATCGCCTCAGCCCACAGTGCGCCAATGTCCTCGAACAGTTCATCACCGTCTCCAATGAAGTCTCCAATCTCATCCCAACCATCGATAAGTTCCTCGGTCATCGCTTCCAGAATTGGGAGTGCGGCGCGCCCGTCGCCTGAGTCGATGCAGGATTGCAAGACCTCGAAAAGAGTCTCCAGCCCATCCGTGAGCGCCTCCTCCTTGGCGGAATAGTTGTCGTCCCAATACTCCGCTTCGCTATTGTTCGCGGCATTCAGCGCCTTGCTCACCTGTCGGCGAACTGTCGCCTCACTGACGACAGGGCGCTTCGGAGCTTCAGCCTGCTTCGCTGCGCTCTGAGGCGTAGAGTTTGCGACCATTGCCGGACGCAATCTGCCGATCTCCAGTTCAATTTGCGTCGCGAATTCGGGTTTGCGGGAGACAAGATTCAGTACCAGAGTTTGCAACTCGTTCCGGTCGAGCGGGGCGAGCAACGTCTCCAATTGCGGAAGTTCCTGCACCTTCTCCGGGTTGTTGACGATGGTCAGCGCCGTTGCAACAACGTGCTTGCACCAGTTCGTCACTTGCGCGTAGGGGCAACTGCAATCCGCATTCGCCACCCCTTGCGCATCGAAACTGATGGTCACTCCGTACGGTCTCACTTCGCTGCCTTCCACCTCCGCTTGAAGCAGATTTCCCCGCCGAACAATTGCGCCGACGGCTCCGTTTCGGTAGTATTCCGCACCTCGCGAGTAAGAATCCGGGTCCGCTTTCTTGCGAATGGTTGATTCCGAAATTTCGTACATTGTCGTTCCTCCCTGTCGATTTTCAATCCGATTTCAATGGACTCTAATTCGCCGTCGCCTCGCATTTTTCCTATTGTCGTTGCGCCATTGTTGCGACATTCACCAACTTCCAGCCATTCCGACTTTGAAGTCGAACTGCGGAAGGTGCAGCGTCGACCCTGTATCGCCGGAAAACAGGGGATCGAAAAGGACTGGGGCAAAGTTGGCGAATTATTTCTATGAGGGCGCCAATTTGTTCTGACTCCGATGGCTGAAGTCACGGAATACATGGCGTTCCACCGCCTGTGCCAGGCACGGAAGTCACAGGAGAATCTATGATGCTACCTACGCTGAAAGCTCTTATTGAGAAGATCGAATCGAAAAAGTCCGAGATAATCCGAAGAACTCTGGCGACGAATGAAGCCGATAAGACCAGACCTCCGATTAGAGGAGGCTGGTCGCCCGCTCAGGTCGTCGAGCGCTTGATTATCTACGAAGAGTGGTTGATCGCAGGCAGGAAGAAGGTCGTTTAGGCAGTCGCTGCGCTGAAACCGGGGTTTAAAGGGAAACTCTTCACCGGCATTGTCCAATTTATGATAGGCACGAAAGCGCGGTTCGGCACCATGCAGGAGTTTGAGCCGCCCGGAGAAATTGATCTGGAGAAACGCCTGAAAGATTGGAGCGCCGTACGACAATCGATCTCAACGGCGCTAGAATCGATGACTCCGGCTGAAATGAAGGCGACCTTTGCAGTTCATCCTATCGCAGGACCTATCGACGCAGAGACGACGCTCAAACTCATCTCGCTTCATCTCGACTATCACCTCCGCAACTTCCCGGAGATTGAAACCTAAATATGAGCAGGAACATTCCCTACCTTCGTTGAAACTGTTTA
>JAYVOT010000077.1:0-2667 GCA_043757795.1 Chthonomonadaceae bacterium
AGGTGGCGCTTCGCGCCGTATGTCCTTCGGACATGAGTCGCGACTTGCCTGCCCGTAGGACTGCCATTCCTGTGCCAGTTTGCAGGGGCGTCTCTTGAAGCATACTCCGCACCTTGAGTATCGTGTGCGAAGCACACACGGCGGAACGCCACCTAGACCGTGACTTCAGTCATGGGACTCTAGTGCGGAACGCCACCAAGACCGTGACTTTAGTCATGGGACTCTAGTCATGACGCTCTGTAGTTTGCGTAACAAGAGATACCTTATGTCCTCTGGACTCGATACTGGAATCGTCCTCGGTTCTCCCGCGACCGCAGGACGCCTTACTCTTCTGCCAGGTGTTTTTAACACCAGGCATCGCGGACAATAAGTTACCCGGCTATAATGTTGTGAGGCTTAGCATGTTTCGTACGCCCGAAGGGCTTCCCGCCGAAGGCGATATTCAAAGAGCTTGCCCGACGGGACGATTCGCAACTCTCTTACTCCCCCTTCTCCTCCTTCTCCTGCAGCGCGGGAGAAGGGTGTTGGGGGGATGAGGGCTTCCCGCCGAAGGCGCTAGAGCGAAAAAGCTCTGCCCGTCGTGACGATTCATAACCACGTGTTCTAACTCATCAGTCTTCAGAGCAATTCCTTCAACCCTCGGCTTAGCAATGCCTTCCCTGCCGCCTCTTTGTCCCCTTCCGGGAGCCTGCCCTCAATGATTTCGTTGATGAGGAACTCTTTCGCTTCCTGCAGATGGCTCCCCTGCTTTACGTTCAACAGCTTCATTATCTCCAAGCCATTGAGCGGACTATCTATCTTCAACACGTTCGTCTGTGCGTTAAGCGAGTCGATTCGAGCGCGAAGATTGGGGAGGCTGACCATCACATCCGGCGGAATATTGCAAGCGTTTTGATCGCACCGAGTCATCGTAAAGAGTTCGTCAAGATAAACGCCGCAGGCTCGAATGAGGCGTTTTAGAGTTCCGTCCGACCACTCCGGGCGGTAGTCCCCCAACCTCATATGCAGATCGACAAGCGTGGTCACGTCGCGAATTTCGTCGTTTGAGAACTTCAGGCGCGTCATCATCGTGCGAGACAACTCCGCCCCTATCGCGGGATGACCGTAAAAACGAATGCCGCGTTCGTCTTCCGAGCGCGTCGCAGGCTTGCCGACATCGTGCCAGAGGAGTCCTAATCTTGCCGATATGTCAGTCTCGTCCGGCAAAGATTCTATCGCGACGAGCGTATGTTCCCAAACATCATAGAGATGCCACTCTCCCTGCGAACAGTCTTCCATCACGAGCATTTCAGGTAGAAACTCCGGCAACAAGTAAGATTCTTTTAGCAATTCTATCCCGCGCCGAAACTTCGCTCCGGGCAAAGCGGCGATCTTGACGAACTCTTCTCTGATTCGTTCAGAGGCGATTGCAGGAGGACGAAGTCGGGTCGCCTCCGCTCGAATCGCCTCCCAAGTTTCCGCTTCAATCTCAAAGCCGAACTTTGCAGCAAAGCGAACGGCACGGAGCATTCTAAGCGGGTCGTCAAAAAAAGTAATCTTCGGTTCGAGCGGAGTGCGCAACACTCCCTTCGCCAAATCTTCAAGGGCGTAACCGGTAAGATCGAGCATCTCTCCGGTGTGTAGGTTCTCCATCAGAGTATTGATAGTGAAATCTCGCCGAAAAGCGTCCTGAGAGAGGGATGCGGATTTCACATCGGGTTTGCGAGAATCCGGGCTGTAGCTCTCTGACCTTGCTGAAACAAACTCAACGGCGAACTCGCTATTTTCGGTTTTGACGCTTAGCATAGCTGTCCCGAATCGAGGATAGAGCACTGGAAAGTGACTCGAAACTCCCTTTGAAAACAGAAAACGCGCTAACTCTATCGCGTCTCCTTCAAGCACGAGATCAAGGTCGCTCGCAGTTGTCAAGCCAAGTTCCCGGTCTCGCAAAAGCCCTCCAACAAGGTAAAGGGCGCCTTCGTAAGGCGTGCCTAGCGTGCTGTTTTTCAAAACTTCGAGAACTAATTGCATTTCTGAGTTAAATGTTAGTCGCGGTTGAATTGGCATATTTTGGTTCTAGTGGAAAATTGCATAGGTCGAATGCAAGATAGATTATTAGCGCGAGAACCGGGTGTTGAAAACTCCCGGCAGAAAGATGGGCGTCCTACGGACGGCGGGAGCGCCGTAGGCGCATTTGCCGACTGAAAGACGCTTGTTTTTTCCTATCGGATGTTTTCAACACCCGGCTCAGTGAGCGGTCCATTTCGAATTGGTTGGAGAGTCAGGATCATCGGGCGACCTGTTTCAGGATTCGTTCCAATGCGAACTTCCGCATTGTACGCCGCTCTCAAAATATCAGGCGTCATTACCTCTTCAGGAGTTCCGGTAAAGAGAATTTTGCCGGAAGCCATGAGTACGAGTCTATCGCAGAACTCCGCCGCCTGATTCAGATCGTGAAGGGCGGCGAGCGCGCCGACTCCCTTCTCGATTGTCAGCTTTTTGACAAGCGATAACAACTCGAACTGATGCGTGATATCCAGGTGCGCCGTCGGTTCGTCGAGAAGAAGAAGGGGCGTTCGTTGCGCAAGTGCGCGTGCGAGCAGCGCGCGGCGGTGCTCGCCGCCTGAAAGTTGCGTAATCGGTCGGTCTGAAAGAAAAGCGATATCCGCTTCCAGCATCGCTTCGTTC
>JAYVOT010000078.1:0-9844 GCA_043757795.1 Chthonomonadaceae bacterium
ACTAAGACCGTGACTTTAGTCATGGGACTCTAGTCATGACGCTCTGTCGTTTGCGTAACATGAGTTACTGAAACTCAGAAAAACTGCTTGAAAACAGCAAGCAACTTCTCAGGGCGTAGCCTTAGAAGCGCAAAGTGCACAAGAAACTATGGAATGAGATCCGTATACGAAAAAAAACTCGCATTTGCCAGGTTGGGAAATCTCGCGCTATCCCTCCCAGGCATTTGGGAAACGCCTGGGAAAGATAAGAAGGAAGTTCTCAGGAAAGGACGCGCGTCAACATGGACGTCGGGGTTCGCTTATATCAAACAGGAGTCGATTTTCTCCTGAGTACGGCGGCGAAAAACGCGTCCAAATTATGCCTGTGAGGGAAAGTTCGGAGGTAGTTTCCCGTGAAAAGATTGGTCAATTCCGGTACATCCGTATTTTTGGGCGACCTTCCAGCGAGTTTAGCGGCATGAGCGAGAGAGGATTGCAATCTAGGAAGGGCGGGTTCCACCTCAAATTTCGACCCCCAATCCGATTTTAAGAACGCATTGATCCTGCCTTCGTTCTGCGCTCTTTCGAAAGAGCAGGTGACATAGATGAGGCATCCTCCCTCCTTTACAAACGGCGCGGACTGTTCCAACAGGAGCAGTTGAAGGTTTTGCAGAGCCGTCATGTCCATCTCTCGCCACTTCGTGTCGGGGCTGCGTCTCAGGGTTCCGCTGCCTGTGCAAGGCGCGTCGACCAGAACTATGTCCGCATTCCCGACCAGTTTCTGCATTCGCTCTTCGAGCTTGCCTTCCGGCAACCACACTCCCTCTGCGTTTGCGGGCAACAGAAGCGTCTGAATATTCTCCGCTTTCGCCCTGTCTGCGCGTTTGTGAAGCTCTTCCATACGTTGCGGGGAGTTGTCCAGCGCGACGATTCTTCCTTTATTCTGGATGAGGGCTGCGAGGGCGAGCGTTTTTCCTCCTGCGCCTGACCCCACCTCGACGACGGTCTGTCCCGGTCTTGCGTCCGTCAACAAAACTGCGAGTTGACTCGCCTCTTCTTGAACCTCGAACCAGCCTTCTTTGAAGCCGGGCAGGTCGTTGATATTCGTTCGCCCCGGCAACTCCAAGCCCCAGGGAGAGAAGCGCGTGAAGGCGGAATCCGCTAGGGCTTTCCTGGCTTTTTCGAGAGGAACGACGAGCGGGTTAACCCTCAACGTGATAGGAGCCTGCTGATTGAGGGCGGCGCCCGCCTCTAAAGCCTCTTTGCCGAGAATCTTTTCCAGTTCGTCCGCCATCGCTTCCGGGATCGACTGCGTAATTCGCAAGTACTCGCGCCGGGACTCTTTTCCCGGCAATGTCGCGATCGCTGCGGCGACTTGCTCGTCCGTTCCTTCCATTTCAGCGGTGTGAAGTTTGATGCGGTTTTCCGCATTGATTTCCCAACCGATCTTTGCGAGTAGAAAATCGTCACGTTGCTTGAAGCGAACAGCGCTGTAGAGGACGGCGGAAACCCACCGCCTTTCGCCGGAATTCAGATACTTGCGTGAGCGGAATTCAGCTCCGACAACCCGATCAAAGGGAGTTTTTTCGCGTTCGATTTCCCACCGGGCGTAGATGTCGACGGCCGCCTCGAAAGCGCGAGGCGAATATTTCAGTCGCGAAGGCGGCGTATCGGCCTTAGCTATTTTAGGATTCATGTCGGACAAAAGTTTACCTTGCCCCCCCTGCAGCCGCTAGAGCGGTAATAATTGCAACAAAAAGCAGTGTTAAGGGCACAACTACCAACAAAATAGTAATCAGCCAGGAGACGACAACAGTTCCGACTCCCGCTCCGGTTGAAGTTTTCTGGCATCTGCCGATTCCGATACAAGCCAACGCAAAAGCCCAGATCATTCCCAAACCGCCGAAAATGCCTGATACCAGGTTGATCCCCGAAGACTGACTGAACATCTTGGAAATATCCGCAGGACTCGCTCCTGTCGCGCCCGGATTTGCGCCGGGGACATGAAATGCGCCGGTTAAAAACAGAATGCCGATAATGAAACTGGAAATTCCGCCTAAAACGAAAGTGGGTCCGAAAGAATAGGTTGCAACGCGATAAGAGGCGGAATAGTTCGAGGAATTGCCAAAAAGTTTGCCTATCAAGTGATAAATTCCTCCGTATATCAGCATTCCAAGACACTGGAACGGGAAGCTAAGCGGTAGCACGACAAGAATCACCGGATTGGAAACGACTTGCGTCAAGCCCAGCACAAGAGTAACGATTATCCCCATCAAAATGAAAGAAGTGGGAGCCTTGAAGCCTTCTCTGTCTATTTGCGAATCAAAGAACTGTACCGGCGCTGTGATGGTCATCCAAAGGTCTTTCCAGGCCTGTTTCAGATCGAAGGCGTCTTCCACGTAGTATCTAGCGTTCGAGGGATAGATGCTTGGGCCAGGTGCGCCGTAGGGCAAGGACTGTTGACTCAACTGACCGTAAGCGGGCAATGGGGAGGAGGCGGGCTGTCCGGGAGGCGTATATCCGGCTAATTCATTTTGTTGCGGCGCCCCGTAGAGCGGAGCAGGCTTTTGAGACGCGCCGGACTGCTGCGCAGAAAGTTGAGGAGAGCCGTACTGCGCAGATGGTTGCGGGGGCGCGCCGTACTGAGGGGCGGGTTGTTGCGATTGGTAGGTTTGCTGCGCCTGCTGAGGCGGGGACAAGGGAGCCTGTGCCACCGACGACATGCCTGTGAGGCGTTGCAACGCCTGTTGCGCCTGCGGATATTCCGGTTGCAACATGAGAGCCTGCTCGAACGCAAGTTTCGCCTGATCCGAGTACCCGGCTCGTTCCATCGCGACGCCGAGGTTGTACCTCGCCTGACCGTTTGCCGGCTGTATCTGCACCGATTTTGTCAGCGCGTTGATCGCGTCCATCTGTCTTCCGGCTCCGCCGTAAGCGGCTCCTAAATACAGATGCGAGTCGTAATCTTCCGGCGCAATTTGGCACGCCTCTTCCAAAAGAGCGATCGCCCCTGTAAAATCCGAACTTTGAAGCGCTGCCAATCCTGCCTCACGTTGTTGTGACATCTCTACCTCCTATTCTAAATCCTTGTCTCTTTATTACGCATAAGACGACGGACTCAAAGTCCTCGTCTGGATTTGAGAAACCCGCCTTCGCAGGTTGAAACCTTACCCCCAGTCCTATAGGCATTAAGTTAAAAATTTAAATACAAAGTGAATGCGGATTCTTGCTAGTGCGCGCCCCCGGCGCTCCACGCCGCCCCCAACTTTGGGGGAAGAGAGTCTCTTTCCTTCAAGTTTTGTGCATAAAAACGAGCAATATGAGATTCAAAGCACGCAAAACAGCCAAATGAACTGCATTTTCTCCCAGAATTGGGGGCACGCACTAGCAAGACTTTCAATCCTAAATTTCTCCAAATTTGCTTAACTTAACGCCTATACCCGCCAGATCATCTCTTGGACTCTCGCTACGCGTCGCTGGGAGAGTGAAAAATCGAGTATCGGATGTCGCATGAGACGGGTGTCGAAACTGTCTGCACGCATTGTGACTGAAGGACACAGGGCGGTACGCGGATGAGTTGAGCCGAGTCATTTATAACGCGGTTCTTTTTTTCATCAACGCAACATGACGACGCGCTCATCAGTCTTGATGTCTTTCTGCTTCAGCAGATCGTGAATGTTCGCCACAAGAAACCGGTCCGTGTCGATAGTGAAATCGATGCGGAGTCGCGCTTGCGTTCCTGCGCCGGGCGGGGCGAGCTTTAGCGAATCGCCTTCGTTAAGGGCGATGACGCACTCCGCCTCCTCTGCGCCCGTCGGGAGCCAATACTCGTTTCCATTCATTCTTCGAGACCAGTTCAGCGAGAGTCTCCCGCCGTATCCGAGTTCGCAGACGGGAAGCCGGAAGAACTGTTGCGCCTCCGCAACGGAGTAGTAGCGCGTCTCGAAGGGTTTCGGAGTGGGATAGGGAGTGCCTCTTTTGATGAGGCGCTCATACTCCGGTCGCTGTTGCGTGTCGTTGTAGACGCGAATACCGTAATCGTGGTGGACGATCTGATCGACGCTGAAGCCCGCCCCGAAGATGGCTGCGCCCTTCACAACCGCCTCGAAAGGCTCCCAATAGTGAACTCTTTGCGCCCCGAAAAGGCTTTCAAACAGGTCTCGAATGCCCGGAAGCAGGGTCGAACCTCCGACTAACAAGACGGCGTCGATGTCGGACTCATGGATTTGGTGTCGGCAGTCGTCGAGGGTCGCGTCCGCCAGAGTCTCAAGCGTTTTGTAGAGTCCGCGCGTTTCAAGAGTCGTCAGGAACTCCTCACGCGCAATCTCGATTCGGCCGCCCCCCTGCAGTAGGAAGTAGCTGGAATCGGCGACGGAGGCTTTGTTGCTAAGATCTTTTTTGATGTCCTCCGCCTGACTCCAGAGAAGAGGGCGAAGGGAATCTTGATGGGCGCGGAGTTTTTCGCATCCCAAATCGACGATCCAGGAGTCAATCGTTTCGCCGCCGTAGTTCATCCCGCGCGCGGCGAGAAGCGTCGCCTGTCGCTTGCCGGAGTGCGGGTCTTTCGCCCCGCTTCCGGTCGGGTGCGTGCGGACTATGGCGATATCAAGCGTCCCTCCCCCGAAATCGACGACTAGGATGTGCTTTTGATCGCTGAGGTCCAAACCGTAGCCGAGAGCCGCCGCTACCGGTTCGTCAATGGTGCGGAACTTTGAAACTCCCAATTTCCTTGCGATCTGTCCGAGTTCCGCGCGATAAGGCTCGAAGCTCTCGACAGGAACCGTCATCGTGAGGTCAGTGACTTGGCCCTCTTTTTTCCACCACTGCAACGACTTCGCAAACCGCTTCAGGAGGTTTTTTTCAGGCTGAATCCGCACTCTTTCGTATTCGCTAGTGTGCTTCAGCAGTTCCCTCATGAAGACGGTGGCGCACTGCCGCGCGGAGATAGACTCCGCCCCGATCTGCGCGACCGGGCGTTGACTCGCTTGCGCAAGGGTCTTCTTGAATGAGCGCGCAATCGGTCCAAGCGAGACTAAATCTCGGTCGTGCAGGATCTCCTTCGCCGCGAGCGCCGGGCGTCCGATGATGCCGTTTTGCGAGTCTTGAAAATAGATGACAGAGGGCACGAGCGGAGTGCGCCATGCCGGTTCATACTCTACCAGTTCGTCCAGCGCGATGGTTGTCGCGTGGGTTCCGACCCATTTTGCGATGAGCGTGTTGGTCGTTCCTAGGTCGATCGCCCAGTGGGTCTCCATATAAAAGATCGTGATGCAGTGAGATTTCAACTGAAATGCAAGTTGATTCTCCGTCGCTGAAAGTCGGCTCCCAATGCGCAATTTCCCTTCAACGCCCCCGCACCTGCTCCTTTCTCGTACTTAAAACATGTTTCAATCCTGGCAAAGCCCAAATTACGGGAAACCTTGCACCCCGACCCCTCTCCTGGACTCGCGCTGCGCTTCGTTAAGAGAGGGGAGCCGGATCGCTTGGGCGGAAGTGTCTCTTAAGGCGCGCTCCCGGCGCTGAAACGCCGCAAACCTCCCCGGCGTTCCAAGACGCCCCAATGCCGAACGCGCCCCCGTCGCAGGTATGCAACTAACATCCCCGGCGCTCTTCCTTTCCCTAACCCCTACTTCCTTTATGTCACCCGAGTATCGCGTCTGTTTTTTTGGTTGCCGCATGTCTTATACGTTTCTGCGAATCTCTTCTGCACTCCTATTCGACATTCGATTGGTCTTTACCTTGATATTTAGCGAATATTGGCTGGAAATCGGATGGAATAGTCCGAATGCGGTATCATTTGGGGAAACAACTGTGTAATTGCGGGTCAGTGCAACGTTTTTGAGGGAGAAGGATGGAAGAAGCGACGCAAATTGAGGTTACCCCCGGAGTTGTCCGGCGCGCTTCTATTTCGGATGCGAGGGCGGTCGCGGAGATTTTGGCGGAGGCTTTTCCGCAACTCTACCAATCGACTTTAGGGACTCGCACAGATTCTGAGGCGACGGAGTTGCTTTTCAGCCTCTATGCCGCCGAGCATCTCTCGTTGGAAGACACGCACCTTTTCGTCCGGGACGAAAAGGTTCTAGGAATCGTCATTTTGCACACCGGAATGTCCATCGGGCGAGGCGACGCGCGTAGTTTCGCCCGCATCCTCTTCTACCAATTCGGGTTGTTTCGCAGCGTACGAGCGCTCTTCGGGGGGCTTGGCGCGAACTATTTTCTTGCGAAGCGCATCCCCCACGCGCCGGACTTGATCTACATCGAGGGGCTTGCAGTCCGCGAAGCGCACCGGGGGCGGGGCATCGGCTCCCGACTGCTTGAGGAAGCGGAGCGCCAGACTCGCCTGAAGCGCGGCGGTCGCGTCGCCCTCCACGTCCTGCATCGCAACACTGCGGCGCGCCGCCTCTACGAGCGCGTCGGTTTCAAACCCTGGCACGAGTCTCCCCAGACGAACAAAAACCCGCAGACCTGGTCCGCCTTCCTGATGGTGAAGAGCGTGGTTTGATTGGCGTTTGCACTCATATAGGCTTGTTTTTGTCCAAACCATGATAGCCAAGATTAAAAGATTTCCATGATTTTGAGTTGGGAGTCATGATTGGGACAAAAACATCACGACACTGAACCTTGCAAAAGCAATAATGAGAATTGCCGAGCGTACACCCGTCTTCAAAACTAACTAAGTCCGTACTCCTTCATTTTAGCGCGCAGAAAAGTAGCGGATTGTTGCAGATGTTCCATTCCTACGCTCGGATCATCCCCGTCTTCAATGCTGATCCAACCCTGAAACCCGACGTTTTTCAAGATGCCGAAAATGCGATCATAGTCATTCAAACCGCGCCCGATGACCCCGTGTTTGAGATAGGAGGCATATCCTTTTACGGGATGCAAGTCGTTTTGGCGCAGTTCATCCAGCGTTCCGTTCTCAAAAAAACGATCGCTTGCGTGCATTGTCACTACTCGAGTTTTTACTGCTTCGAGAAGTTGAATCGGATCGTCGCCGGCTATTATCGCGTTTGAGGGATCAAAATTGACTCCGAACCAGGGAGAGACGGGGATCGAATCGAGCAGTTCTAAAAAAACGTCCGCTCTCTGCGCGAACTCAGGAAAGTCCCAGTAGCCGTCTTTATAGTGGTTTTCGAGGATGAGGACGACTCCACAACTTTCTGCGTCCGGCAACAATGTTAGGATTGCCTCGGAAGCCATTCGAACCCCCTCTTTTTGCGAAATTTCAGGTCGCTTTTGCCCGCTCAATACTCTGCAAAAGCCGCCCCCCAAATTAGCGGTAGTCTCGATAGCGCGGCGCATCCCCTCGATTTGAAGTTTACGCTTTCCCTCATCGAGTTGCGTGAAATCCGGCGAACAACACATCATCGGCATCTGCAAACCTCGCGATTCCATTTGCTGACGCAATGCTCTGACAGCGTTGGCGTCCTCAAACGGCGTGAAGCCCCAATAAAATTCGAGTCCGTCCACATCCAGTCTGTCAGCGGCGAGATCGATCCACTGTTCGACAGTCATGGTGCGCCGTGAAGTCAGGGCGTCTAAAAAGCATTTAGGAAAAGCGGCTAAGGGCAAAGTCAATCACCTCGTTTTCGTTCCCATTTCCGCATAATGTACAGAGACTCCTCTTTGCGACAAGCAGGAAAAGCGACTAATCCGGTAGAACTCAGACTCAACTGCATAGAATTGAAATAGTTTTCCGGCTTTACGTTGCGCAGTAGAGGGTGAAAGTTGAACGGACTGAAATCCGCCTGCGAGGACTCGAAAATTGGCGCGAATCTCTCTCAACATGCGAAGGCGGGTTTCACAGATCCGGACGCGGACTTCAAGGCGACGTTCTCTGCTCTATATGATTCGTCTGTTTAACGACTTTCTTTAAAGGAAACGCTTTTTGAAAAGGAACATCACGCACGTTCAGCCTCCGCTCGAATTTATCCCGCCGAACCTGCAACCTGGAATGGTGAAGTTCGCCGGCGGTCTAGTTCCTGCGATTCTTAAATTCAAGCTAGGCATTGTCGAGGTTGAAGCGAAGGGAACTGAGCGGCTAGTGGAACTTTACAGGGATTTTCAGGAGGGCAAAACCCGCTTCATGATCGCTTTTAGACACCCGAGCGCGGACGACCCTCTCGCCCTGTACAGTTTGCTTTCGCAGTCCGTTCCGACAGCCGCCCGGAAAATGGGGGTAGCTCTCAATAGCCCGACGCACGCCTATTTTCTATATGACAGGGGAGTGCCCCTGTGGGCGGGTCGCACGGTAGCATGGCTTTTGCCTCGCACAGGCGGCATCTCTTTGCAACGCGGCAAACTGGATAGGCAAAGCCTGAAGACGGCGAGGGATAAATTCGCGAACGGGGATCAGCCGATGATGGTCGCGCCTGAAGGCGCGACGAACGGACTCAGCGAATTGGTAAGCCCGCTCGAACCCGGCATCGCGCAGATGGCGTTCTGGTGCCTGGAAGATTTGAAAACCGCGAACCGTCCGGAAAAAGTCTACATTGTCCCATTGGGATTGAAGTACAGCTACATTGAGCCGCCCTGGGAGGGCGTCGACAATCTCCTCTCCATGCTGGAAACGGAGTGCGGAATCGTCGCAAGCTCTCAGCTGGAACGATACGCTCGCCTGACTCAAATCGGCGAGAATCTCCTAGAACAACTTGAAGGTTACTATTCTCGTTTTCATCGGCAAGAGGTGACGAAAGAAGCTTCGAACATCGGCGAACGACTGAGAAATCTGCTAGAACGCGCGCTGCTTACTTCTGAGGAGTTTTTCGGGCTTCAACCTAAAGGAACTCACGCGGATCGTTGCAGGCGAATCGAGCAGGCTGGTTGGGATCGCATCTATCGAGAAGACTTGAAGGGGCAACCTCTCAGCCCTGTGCAAAGAGGACTTGCGGATCGAGTCGCTGAGGAGGCTGATAGTAGAATGTGGCACATGAGGATTGTTGAGGCGTTCGTTGCGGTCACCGGCAACTACGTTCGAGAGAAGCCGACGGCGGATCGTTTCGCAGAGACGGTCGGGTTACTCTACAAGACCGCCCAACGCCTGAAAGGAATTGATTTGATCTCCCTGCCTAAGCTCGGAAAAAGAAAAGCGCTGATTACCGTCGGCGAGCCTATCCTGATCAACGATCTCTTTACGGCTTACCAGGAAAATCGACCGAACGCCAGAAAAACCGTCAGCGATCTCACGCGATCGCTTCAAAAGAAGCTCGAAGAGATGGCTGCCGGAGCCGAATAGATCGAATTTCCTGAGGGGCTGTTGTTTGCAACGTCCTTCGAAAGATGAAGTCAGGACATATCGGTTCGGATCAGCGTGCATGGAACCTTCGCGCGATCAAACAGGGCGTTGGGGATCCAGAGAAAAACGCCCCCGTTCGAGTCGAAAAAATCGTTGGGAGTGGGATTCATTCCAACCTTTTCGAGGATTCGCAAGGAGTCCGCATTCTCTTTCAGCGCCCCTGCAAACATGTGCTCGCGTTTCAGAACTTCGAAGCCGAACCACAGGCAAGCGCGCATCGCCTCCGTGGCGAACCCTTGACCCCAATAATCTTTTGCGTAGAGATAGCCGAGCGTGGATCGCCCGACAAAGCCGCAAACGCCCATAAGTTTTCCGCTCGCTCTGTTCTCCACTGCGAACTGCCCATACCCCAAAATATCCCAATCGCGGATGTAGCAATTCAATTCAGCGAGCGTCTGAACCTCGTTCCGAACGCCGTTTTGAATAAATCGCATCACGGAAGGGTCGCTGCAGATAGCGAACAGGGTATCAAAATCTGGTAGTTCGAAGGGACGGAGTCGGAGTCGCGGAGTGTGGATTTCATATCTTGTCGTCATAAATTTAGCCGCAGAGCCAACCCCACA
Organism: Chthonomonadaceae bacterium; assembly: GCA_043757795.1. Lineage (GTDB taxonomy): Bacteria > Armatimonadota > Chthonomonadetes > Chthonomonadales > Chthonomonadaceae > JAYVOT01. The sequence goes on from JAYVOT010000078.1 coordinate 9,838, forward strand.
TGCGATC
>JAYVOT010000079.1:0-2644 GCA_043757795.1 Chthonomonadaceae bacterium
ATTCCAAAGTCCGATTCATCCGTCTGCCCTACCACCAGATCTGCAGATGCAGGCTTCCCTACGATCACGTCCGGCACTCCAAGATACCGGGAAAGCGCCCACACTTGAGTTTTGTAAAGGTCGCCTAGCGGATTCACAGGCGGCGAGTCGTCCGCGTGCCAGGTGTAGTAGCCAAAGAGTCGTTCCGTTTTATTTCCAGTTCCGACAGGAAGCGTCCCCAACTTTTGGCTCTGATCAAAGAGAACGATCATGCGAGTTCGAGCCATCACGTTCCCGCGCCGCCTGCCGTCCGCATCGGAAGCGAGCGAAAGATACCCGTCCACCGCTCCAGTGATCTCAATAGTCTCCATGTTGATTCCAGTCGCGTCTGCGACCAGTTTTGCATGATCCAAACTGTCTTGGGATGAACTTTTGTAAGGCATTCGTATCCCGTAGACATTCTTGGGCCCGAGCGCCTCCGCGAGCAGATAGGCCACAAGCGAAGAATCTACGCCGCCCGATATTGCGATGACCGCTTTATCGAATCCCCTTCGACGAACAATTTCATCATGTAGAAAAGCGACCAGCCACTCCGCAAGGAGCGGTTCATTAACTTTCAGATTCTCGTCGGAATCTACGCTGAACGGCGGCGCGCACACAACCGGCAATCTATTCATTTTTATCTCTTCTCTCTGACAAGATTTGTAAAACTTGGCATCTGCTCGTTGAAAGGACTTCGTACCAACTCCGGTCGCAACAATTTCCTATCCCAGATAAGGTTTTCTCGCAATTTGGTCCAAATCCAGGGTTATGTCTCCGAGGGCGCTCTCCAAATCCGCCAGCAATGGCGAAACGGCGCGAGCTGTCGCCACATCGTCCAAGTCAACCACCGCTTTCAAGAGGCATTCCTCCGTGACGGACGCCTGAACTAAGCAGTTCCCCCAGGGGTCGATCACTTGCGAGGAGCCTGTAAAACCCTTCCCGCCTTCGAACCCGACTAGCCCTGCATACACCACCCAGACGTTGTGCTCGTCTGCAATGCCCGGCAACAAAACTCCCCATCGAGTCACATTTCCGATTCTCTGCCCGGAAAACTCGCGACCGGGCGAAGCGCTGATGCAGTAAATTACTTGCGCCCCTTTGAGCGCCGCAAGCGTCCCGGAAATCGAGTGCCAGGCGTCCTCGCAAATCAACATCGCCGCTTTTCCGAATCGAGTGTTGAAAGCCTGCACGGTCCTGCCTCTTGAGACAAACCTTTTTTCGTCAAAAACACCGTAGGTGGGGAGGAAAAACTTTCTGTGAACATGTATGATTTCCGCCGTTACGGGGGAACCTTCAACCGTCAACGTGGCGTAGAGTGCGCTGTTGTAATATTTGCTGTCGCAAAGCTCATAAAAGCCGATGCAGATGTCAAGCGCCGCCCCCCGTCGCTTGACACGCTCCCTGTATAGAGCCAGTAGGTCTGAGAAAAGCTGTTCTTTCGTGCGAGCGACGTCCCGAACGCCGCCTTCCAGAAAATAACCGGAGAGAACCGTTTCAGGCAGAGTCAAAACGTCCGATTCGGGGGATTCCTCTTCAAGTTGCTCCATTACATCCCCTACCCGACTCAAATTTCCGTAGTAATCTCCCTTTTTGGGTTTCAACTGCCCCACTGCTGATCGTATCTTCAATCCGAACTCCTTGCGACTGTCGCTTTCTCGTTGCAATTCAAAATCGTAGCCTGTATCTAAAACATGCTTGCTCGCGTCAAAATGATTGTTGATTGTACCCGACGCAACCCGGCGGACTGAAACATTTGTCTCATGCTATACTCTGTAATCATATCCGATCCAATAAAATATTCGTATCTCAAAAATCCGACTCTTTGCGTCAAGATTTCGTGACTTCGTGAGTCTTGCCAAAAAACGTTCCCGCCTATGAACTATTTGCAAAGCGGCTCTGCCCGGAGGGAATGTATCCAACGGAGCGCATCTTGCTAATATTTACGCGAATGGCGCGCTCGCTGCAGGCTTTATAGCGAAAAAGCTCTGCCCGTCGCGGCGAATAACAACGATGTGATAAATCTCGTCGTTTTGGATCCATTTCCGATCTTCTAGATAAAACGCTTTTGTGAAGGCTAAGCCTAAAAATGAGAATGCTTCTACCTGCTAAATATTACTTAAAAAAATTATTCGCTCCCTCTATTTGGGGAATAATGTCGATCCTCTCCGACATATGTCTTGCCCAACAGCCAACCGATATCGTAGTGCGAGCTTCGCCGAAAACGACCCTCCCGACAGAACTTCCTGTCGGAGTAATCGGCAGTTTTTCTCCGATACACTATGGTCCCTGTTATCTTGCGAGTCGAACTCCTGCACGCCTCTTTATGTTTCCCATCGTAGTCGGACAACAGCGAAGCGAGATCGTTTTAAAAACCATTGAAACCGGAGGCGCAACAAGTTTCAAGTCAGTTCCGATCACGCTGCTGAGGAGGGGCTTCGGGCTAGCGCCTCTCAAAAAAGACCCAGCCAATCTGGAGCGATTTGGAACCTCGAAAATGACGGAAGCCGATGCGTCCGGTCTACTCTGGAGCGCTCTTTTCGACTTCCAATCCGCCCCGATGTCCTACAAAGTCAAGCTCTCGACGGATGAGAAAGGTTTGCCGATTCAATCGGACGATTGGGGC
>JAYVOT010000080.1:0-2644 GCA_043757795.1 Chthonomonadaceae bacterium
ACGTCTATAAAGCCGCCCCAATTTTGAAGGAAAGCGATTTAAGCGGCGGGTTCGCAAATGCGCGCCCCCGCGCTGAGATGCCGCCCTCAATTCCGGGGAAAGAGATTCCCAGTAAAATTTCTTGCGAATTAAACGCTTTGCACCGCTCTGAAAGAGGGATTAGCCCCCGCCCGCTTCTCTTCCCCCAGAGTTGAAGGCAGGCGTTATCGCCTGGACGGACGCCTCAGCAAGCTTTCCTATTCAAAGGCTTTCCCCGAAATAAGGAGCATGCGTCTCAGCGCTGAGACGCATGCTCCTTATTTCACTCGCACTGTGAGTTTAGCGGATTTTAGCCCCGGCGCGGTCGCAGTGAGTTCAAGTTTGCCGGACTTTTCCCCAGCCTGAATCACAGCCATGCAGAGTCCGTGATACGCTTTTCGCTTCGAAGCTCTATCCGGCTCATGGCTGCTGGGGTCTCCGTTGCCGACTCCCGCAACCTGTCCCGCGCCTGCAGTAGCAAATGTAACTTCGTTCTCAGCGAACGGAACTAGTCTGCCTTTCGAGTCCAGCAGCGAAACGGAGACCATCACGACATCCTCGCCGTCCGCCTTCATCGAAGATCTGTCCGGCGAGAGAACGATTTGCGTCGCTTCTCCGGGGGTCTCAACGATGTCCGCCGCGATGAGCTTCCCGTTTCGATAGCCTTTCGCCTCCAACTTGCCGGGAGCGTAGGGAACGTTCCATTCCAGATGTCCCAGTTTCGGCATCGCCTTCGACCCCAAACTTGCGCCGTTTAGAAACAGTTCCACCGTTTCAGCGTTGCTATGACACCAAACGTTGATAAGCTGACCTTCCTTGCCCTTCCAATTCCAATGCGGCAAGAGATGAACTACGTTTTTATCGCTCCACCAGGACTGATAGTAATAATAAGCGTCTTTAGGGAAACCGCATTCGTCCATGATCCCGAAGTGAGAGTTGATGCAGGGCCAGGCATAGGGGGTCGGTTCGCCTTTGTAGTCGAAACCCGTCCAGACAAAGCCTCCGGCCATATATTCTCGTTCTGCCAGAGCTTTCCAGGCGACTTCGGAGGTTTGCGCCCACGGCGGGGCGTTGACGCTGTAGGCGCTTACGTAGCCGCGCTTTTCATCGTTTGCATATTCGCCGCGCGTGCCCACTTCGCTTGCCGTCTCGCTGCCGTACATCGGGATGGTCGGGTGATTTTTGTGAAACCGATCGTAGTCTCCAGGGTTGTAGTTGCAACCCTGGAGGTCTTGCACCAGCGAAATGCCCTGTCCCCAACCGCCGTTCATAGCACAACTCACGGGGCGAGTCGGATCCAATTCCTTTGTTTTCTGCATCATCGCCGAGAAGATTTTGGCTCCCTCCGCACTCCCCTGAAGTCCCTCTTCATTGCACATCGACCACATGATCACGGAAGGGTGATTTCGGTCACGAATCACAAGAGCCTTCAGGTCGGAGAGGTCGTCGAATTTCGTCCCGGCGCTCGTTTTGGCGCCGTAAGTGTCGCCGAGATGGCGAGTCTCGTCCATAACAATCATTCCTAACCGGTCGCAGGCGTCGAGCAACTCTTTTGCAGGCGGGTTGTGGGAGCAGCGATAAGCGTTCGAACCCATCTTTTTGAGGAGCTTGATTCGCCACTCCAAAAGGCTGTCCGGCATCGCAATGCCCACCCCGGCGAAGTCCTGATGATTGCAGGTTCCTTTGATCTTGACGGATTTCCCGTTGATGAAAAGTCCTTTGTCCGCATCAAACCTGACAGTCCGAATGCCGAAAGTAGTTGTCACGGTATCGATTATTCTTCCGTTTTGTTCTAATCTAGTAACGAGTTTATACAGATTCGGGGTCTCGATTGACCAGAGCTTCGGATTCGCGAAGAGAATGGCAGGCGAACTTTGAGCCTCCTCCTGAGCGGGGATTCGCTGATCGACTGCGATGCGAGCGACCTCTTTGCCATCCGGCGCTAGGATCGAATTCACCACCCGGCAGTTCGCAATGTACTTGCCTTCGTTCATCACCGCAACTTTAATGCCGACTTTCGCGTTGTTCGCTCCATTCGGTTCCGAGACGACGAAAACGCTGTCACGATCAATGTGCAAAGGAGCCGTCTTGTTCAGCCAGACGTGTCGATAGATTCCGCCTCCCTCATACCACCAACCCTCCTGACTTCGAGCGTCGGTGCGAACCGTGACTATATTCTCCTCGCCGAATTTCGCCGAAGCGCCGATATCAAAGCTGAAGCCGATGTATCCGCTCTTCCGCTCGCCCAGTTTTTTTCCGTTGAGCCAGACGGAACTGTTCCGATAGGCTCCGTCGAACTCAAGTGAAAGACGCTTGCCGGCATCTCCTTTGGAAAGCGTGAATCGTTTGCGATACCAGCCGACTCCAGTCGGAAGCGAGCCGTGCGAAGGATCGGAGTCTGGCGTAAACTCGTTTTCAACCACGAAATCGTGAGGCAAGTGCACAGATCGCCAACTCTTGTCATCGTAGGCGGGTGAAGCGGGCAGGGAAGGATCATCCGTTTTTTGGACGGTTAGAAACGCTTTTCCCATTCCTCCCGCTCGGTCTGTGTTCTCCACTAAAACGGAGAGCCGATTCTCCCTTTCAGTTCTCCATGCGGAGTCGAGCGACACTTCAAAAGGTTCGT
>JAYVOT010000081.1:0-9751 GCA_043757795.1 Chthonomonadaceae bacterium
CTCGGGAATACCATGAGCCGCTCAAACGCCCAATATAATCCACGCGCGTAGGGTCGATCGCATCTCCATCAAACAGGTCTTTGCAGATGTGGAACTGCACCACCTCCCCGATCACATAGTTTGCTGCGGCGGGACCAGAGCCGTGGCGGACGATCTGAAAGAGGCGGCATTCCATTGAGATCGGGCTTTCCAGAACGCGAGGGGGGCGAACCTTCAGAGAGGGCGCAGGGGTCAAACCGGTCTTTTCAAATTCGCTGACTCCATAAGGAAACTCCGCAGCGGTCGCGTTCATCGGCTCGCGAATATCCCAAGTTGCGATGTTCACCACGAACTCTTCGGTCTGTTCAATGTTGACCAGAGTGTCTTTAGGCTCGTCTCGCCTATTGTTGGAAGGTGAAAAGGCGACCGAGGGCGGATTGGAGCCTCCTGCCATGAAAAATGAGAAAGGGGCGAGATTTGGGACTCCCTTCGCAGAAACGCTCGAAACGAACGCGATCGGACGAGGAGCGACGCAGTTTACCAAAAGCAGATAGCACTCTTTAGGAGTCATATTCGCCGTGTCAAAGGTTAGAAAATCATGATTGGTCATTTGAAAGATAGTCGCTCCATAGAGATAAAAACCGCGAAATAATCAGCTCGCGGAATACGGAGAGGGAGATGAGAACCGCGAAATACGCGAAATACGCGAAAAAAAATGCAAATACGAAAGGGATGCTACCCCGTAATAGATAAGTTTTTATGCATCCCTTCCTTTCGTTCTGAATATGTTTCAGTAATTGAATTGTATTTCGTATTTTTTTCGCGTTTTTCGCGTTTTTCGCGGTTGACTCCGCATTTGTCTTTGCATTCCATTCCATATATTCCGAACCGATTCCGTGGTTGAATCGCATTTTCGTATTTTTTTGCATCCGCATTTTTTTCGCGTATTTCGCGTGTTTCGCGGTTCTCAATTCTTGGCGTTTTTATTTCGCAGTTCTGGAATCCTCTACTTAAGGGTATCTTGATAAGCCTCCGGCACGATTCGCTGAGGCACGGCGAGCGTACGAACAAGCGAGGCTAGCATCTGCTCTTTGAAAACGGAATTTAGCGCCAGCGCCGCTTGAGTCTGAGCATAACCGAATGGGATTCCGATGTCATGCCGGTCGCCTCGCGCCTCAAAGGCGAGATAGCGTTCGCCGGAAGCCCGTAGACGCTCTTGTGCGCTTGTAAACTGAAATTCGTTTTTCTCCCGCAAATCGTTGTCGATATTGTATTGGAGGCAATCGAAAATCGCCGGAGTCAAAATGTGCATTCCGAAGAAACAGAGGTACATCCCATGCAGAAGTCCCGCCTGTTGCAGGTTGGCTTCCGCATACTCCACAGTCGGTTTTTCAAAAATCGCTTCCACGTCATAAGTCGGAGGCAGCTCATTCACGCGTTGTCCGCAAACCGTTCCGAAAAGATGCAGGAGTTCATGGGGGGTTTGCTGAACTGCCGAAACGCTTGAACCGTACTGCTCGAAAATGTCGATGATCTGCCGGGCGCATCGTCTCTCCTCGCCTGAGGTGTAAATATGATCCCCAAGCATCAGCAAGATCGGCTCGTTCGCCGCGAACTCCCGCGCCTGATACACCGCGTGACCGTAGCCTTCCGGCTTCTCTTGCACGACGATCGTCAACCGCGAATTGATGTGTTGAATGCGGGCGGACTGCAACAAAGCCCAATCTTTGCCTTTGAAGGTCTTCATCTCTTCCGAAGAAAGCGGCGCGAAGTGCTGTTCAATCTGTGCTCGGTTATGAGGATTAACTACTAGGCAGACTTCTTCAATTCCGCTCTCCAGCGCCTCTTCAATTATCAACTGTATTGCAGGCTTGCAGATGCCGTCAATGTCCATGATCGGCAACATCTCTTTTTGAATCGTGGTGGTCGCCGGATACATTCGAGTTCCTCGTCCCGCCGCCGTGATAACGGCTTTTCTTACTTTATGCAACTCTAAACTTCCTCTCATTTTGAAACTTTTATTTTTATCCCATATGATTGCTAAACCTGCACGAATAAGCTATTTTGAATTCCAAGGTTGAAATTCGGGTATGAATTCGATCAGGATTTAGCAGAATACGACTCGCATTACACAAGCTTTTGGGCGGTGAATTTTTGTTCCCGCAAGGTCGGAAGAAAAAGCAATGCTTACTCATCCTCGAAGAATCTGTCTTGCCCCGAACTGAACGGCTCCCGGCGAACTTCCGACGAAGGGCCTCGGCGCGACTCCTGTGCTCCGTTCATACTCTTTACAGATTTCGAGGAGGGCGGTCTCGGCGACGGGGGTCGTTTCGCAGAGTATCGCGACAGTTCCTCCGGATCCGCCCCCCGTGATTTTTGCACCATAGAGTCCCTTTTCTATTCCGCGTTTGCGGACAAACTCAACAAGCAAGTCCGTTTCAGGCGAGCCGAGGTCGATTCTGTCACTGTAAGAGGCGTGCGATTCATACATCAATTCTCCAGCTGATCGCATCAACTCTCGATCCGGTTCGATCTCCCTGTCGCTCTCCTCCTGTTTGCGCAACTCGTCCTCTTCTCGAAATTCAGCGATCTGCAACATCCCGACAAAATGCCGAACTCGGTTGTTCTCAAGTACGGGATGCTCAGCGCATGATCGAGGACGATAGGTCTCTTTAGGGTCGACTCTTGTGATCGAGTCCGGCAGGAGGCCGTACTCTTTCTGATAATCGCTTCCCAGAAGGACCTCCGGGATCAACTCCCGGTAAGTCGCAAACTCTTCAGGCGACATTTTGCAGAGGTAGTTGTCCAGAAGTTTGCCGCCTCCCTCCAGTTGAATCGCTTTCAAACCCATGAACGCGCCTACTCTCGCCTTCGTATATCGAGAGCCTCCAACTGAATGTTTCACTCTGGAGTCAAGCCCTAAAAATCGCCATCCTGTCGGAATTCTCTGTGTTCCGAGCAACTCGTGCGGTTGGCAACGCAAAACCGTCAAAGCGTTTTCTCTGCCGAGAGCGCAAGCCACTTGATCCATGATACCGCAAGGCGCGCCTACGACCTCGTTCTCAACTCGTTGACACCACGATGCGAGCGTCATGTCGGAGGGATAAATTCCGGCGGCTTCGCTCAAAGCGGACATCGTCGCGACTTCAATTGCGGCGGAAGAAGAGACCCCGGCGCCGAGCGGCACGTCGCTCTTCAGCAGAATATTCGCGCCCATCTCGCCGAACCGATCATCGACGCGCCCAAGCGAAACTTTGCTGTAGGCTTTGAGCATCATCCAGTAGCAACCTGCCAAATAACCCGCCCACCGCGATCCGGGAGATTTCAAAATCCGATTTCGAACCTCTTCGAGAGTTCGCACGGAGCCGTTCGCATCAACTAAATCGTCCAGGGAGAGAGTTACTTCGGAGCTGAAACCGTCCGCCCCGACTGCCAGACTGCGAAAACGAAGTTTGCGATCCGAGCGCCACTGCCAGGCGACGGAAGCGGCTTCAGCTATAGGCATCTCCAAAACGAGACTGCCGGAATAGTCCGCAACTCCGCCCATCACATCGAGCCGTCCCGGCGCGCGCGCCGGCGATCGGTCCCTCTCCATCGAAAAACTCTGATTGTTCCGTTTGAACGAGCGTTTCGAACGACTTCCATTCAGTCTCAGCGTCGGGAGGAGTTGCAAAAACTGAGCCTGTTTCACTCATGGAGATCACCTTCAATTTTCCTAATGCGGCATTGACGGAACCAAAACTTCAACCGTCTTAATCGGCAAAATATCTATCGCGCTCTGTGCCGAGGAGACGTCGGACTTTAGATCGTCCACTCCCCCTGACTTCATACTCTGCGCAGAGCGAAGTTGCGTTTCGTTCAATGGCATGTCGCAAAGCTCTTTAATGATAGCCTTAAATCTCTCTAAAAGACAAGGGATGGAAGACTTTCGTATCCTAACTTTCACTCGGTTTGTCTGTGAGTTTGCAATTGCGCTTCTTTTCTACAAAGGTTCGGAAGGAATTATCAACCTGTTTCGCGCAATAAGGATTTAGAGATGAAAGATCAAATAACATCCAGGGATATGATTCAATTAGAGTCGGTTTGAGAGCGATAAAATGCCAATAGCAATGCAAGCGAGAACGGTTTAGGAGATGCAATGAGTGGACTGAATTTTGATCTATTGAAGCGATTGTGCGAAACTCCGGGAGTCAGCAGCCGCGAAGAGCAAATACGCAAGTTAGTAGTAAATGAAATGAAGCCTTTAGTCGATAGTGTCGACGTCGATGTATTGGGAAGCGTCATCGGATTCAAAAAGGGAGCTTCTGATGGTCCGAGAGTAATGATTGCCGCTCACATGGACGAGATCGGTTTCCTTGTAAAACATATTGACGATAAAGGATTCGTCCGACTGCAACCCATTGGAGGGTGGGATCCCAGGGCGATGATGGCGCAACGAGTATTTGTACATGGATTTTCCGGGGAGAGACTCCGAGGATCTATGATGCCGGGCGCAAAACCGATCCATCTTTTAACGACGGAAGAGATGAACAAATCTCTCAAAACGGACGACTATTTTGTCGATTTGGGCATGCCCGCAGAAAAACTTCGATCACTTATCGAAGTAGGCGATCCGGTGACGATGGATCGAACGGCGGAACTCGTCGGCAATCATGTCGTCAGCAAAACGCTCGACAACCGCCTGAGCGTCTTCATCATGTTGGAAGCTATGAAAGTCCTCAAAGACAGGTCAATCAAGTCCAACGTGATGGCGGTCGCGACCACGCAAGAAGAAGTTGGGCTTCGAGGCGCTTCCACCTCTTCCTATTCTCTCAAACCGGACATCGCGATCGCTCTTGACGGCACTCTTGCCAACGATTTTCCTGGTCCGCCTGAATACGATCAAGTGACTCGACTCGGACACGGCGTCGGAATCAAGATTATGGACTCGTCGCTATTCTGTCATCCTAAACTTGTGAGGCATTTTAGGGAAATCGCCGACTCGAAAAAAATCAAATACCAACTCGAGATTTTATCGCGAGGCGGCACGGACGCCGGAGCAATGCAACGCTCTCGTGGTGGAGTCGCGAGCTTCACGCTTTCGGTTCCCATGAGATACGTTCACACCGTGAATGAGACCGCTCATCTAGAAGACATTCAAGGCGCAATCGACCTTCTTGTCGCCTTCCTAGAAGTGGCGCACACAAGAAAATACGACTACTCGGAGTAGATCAACGAGCCTGACAAGGGACGCCGTATCTGAAAACGCCCGTCTGCAAAACGGGCGTGTTGCGAACATTCCAAAACATTGAAGCCGCCATGCAAAAACGGGCGTTTCACTTACGCGAGATCCGTCTGTAGGCGATTCTTGCAACCTGTGCGAATCACAGTCTGTGAAACGCCGCAGAGACCTCAACTTGAGACTTGGGACTCAAGCGCTCTATTTTGAAGGACGCTTTTTCCCTCAACAAACATGAAATAGGAGAGACATAGATTGATCGTAGTCGCAGGAACTTTTCAGATTAAACCGGAGAAACGCGAGGAGGCGGCGAAATTTTTGCTGCACGTCGTAGCGGAGACGAAAAAAGAGGCGGGTTGCTTCGTCTATGATTTCTATTCCGATCTTTCCGACTCCAACTTGTTTCATGTCTTTGAAGAGTGGGAGAGCATTGCTCATCTTGAAGCGCACTTCAAAACGCCGCACCTGGCTGAGGTTGGCAAACTAATGCCCGATTTTCTTGCAGGCGAGGCGAATGTAAAAAAGTACGAAGTTTCTTCCACGGCGAAGTTGTAGTCGTATTAGCTACCGCAAACCTGATAGATTTCAACTTCAACACTTGAAAAGTCAAGATAATTTGGAGACTTGCGTAAGTTGCGTGCTTTATCTCAGTTGCAGAGAAATCGGTCGTAAAAAGTCGGGGCGAAATTGATTTCAGGTTGATTTCCGCTTCTAAAATTGCGAAACCTTCCTTCACGGGTTGAGAAAGAGGCGCGGCGATTTCCAAGTTCGCTCAATCGGACTTCTTGACCGAAGACGTGGGTTTTTGCCCAACGTTTATCAAATTCGAATCCCGGAATTTCCTAATTCCTGAGACGAGTTTCCATACGACCTGAATAACGAGCGAACTTAAGTCCCTTTCAATAGGATCATGTTCTCAAAGGCTGTACACTAAATATTTACAGGAGTTTTAGCATTGACAAAGACCAATCAGACCCCTCAACCGGTTAAAGTGGGAATCATAGGGTGCGGAAACATCAGCGGAATCTACTTTGCGGCGGGCAAAAAGTTTCAAATACTTGATATCGCCGCCTGTGCGGACCTCGACGTGAGCCGTGCGAAGGCGAAAGCCGAAGAGCATGGCGTCCCCAAAGCGTGCTCTGTGGATGAACTTCTCGCCGACCCGGAGATTCAGATCGTCATCAATCTGACGATCCCCAAAGCGCACTATGAAGTTTGTCTGGCAGCTGTCAACGCAGGCAAGCATACTCATGTCGAGAAACCGCTTTGCATTACGCGCGATCAGGGGCAACACTTGCTCGCGACCGCGAAGGAGAGGGGTGTCCGAGTAGGAGCCGCGCCGGACACCTTCCTCGGCGGCGGGCATCAGACTTGCCGAAAATTGATCGACGACGGTTGGATCGGCGAACCTATCGGCGCAACCGCTTTCATGCTCTGCCATGGCCATGAAAGCTGGCACCCTGACCCGGAGTTTTACTATAAGGCGGGCGGCGGGCCAATGTTCGACATGGGTCCCTATTACCTGACTGCGCTGGTGGCGATGCTCGGTCCCATCAAACGCCTGACGGGATCAACTCGAATTACTTTCCCGGAACGTACGATCACGAGCGCTCCTAAATACGGAACAAAGATCACGGTGGATGTTCCGACTCATGTTTCAGGCATCATGGATTTCGCGAACGGCGCAGTCGGTACGATCCTCACAAGTTTTGACGTGTGGCACCATCAAATGCCCAATATTGAGATATACGGCACCGAAGGTACGATGCGAGTCCCGGATCCCAACGGGTTCGGCGGCCCCGTACTGCTTCGCAGGGCGGGGGCGAGCGAGTGGACGGAGATGCCGCTTTCGCACGGATTCGCAGACAACAGCCGGGGGATTGGCGTTGCGGATATGGCATACGCGATTCAATCCGGCAGACCTCATCGGGCGAGCGGGGAACTGGGATATCACGTCCTTGAAGCGATGCACGGGTTTCATGACTCGTCCGCCACCGGTCGTCACTACCGGATGAAAAGCTCCGTCAAGCGACCTGCCGCTTTCCCGCTCGGTTTGCCGAAAGATGCGCTGGATGCCTAATGTCACTCCCAACCCCGCCAAACTCTCCTCTCTCGAAAAGAGCCAAGCGGGAGATGATGCCAAGTCGCAAGACCGAATTCCGGGGCGACCGAACCATGGTTTAGCAACCTCCGGCATCTCCGAGGCGCGGAAGAGAGTTTTTCTACTCACGGCGCTGCATGCGTTTCCTGCGACTCTGCTAGTGAACGGGGCTCCTTTCTATGCGAAAGGCGCGTTTAAATGGGACGTGGGGCAGATCGCGCTGACACAAACCTATGCGGGAGCGGGGGTGATCTTGGGAGCGTATCTCGGAGGAATCATCGCGCACAGGACTCGACCAAGATATGCGCTCTTGCTGGGAATGCTCCTCTGCTTTTTAACCGCTCTTCTGGGAATCGCAAGCGCAGGAGAGCGGAGCGCAACAGGTTTTGCCGTTTCTCTGGCTCTCTTCGCTTTCGGACAGGCGATCGTATGGCCTGCGATAGAGACGGCTCTCATGGAGGGACAGAGTTCAGACCGGATTCAAAACTTCGTTGGAAAATTCAACCTGACTTGGTCTCTCTTTACAGCTCTTGCCGTCTTTGCGGTCAGCCCGGCGACGCACTTTCTAGGACTGAGCGCCCTCTTCTCAATTCCCGCAGTTATCTATTTTTTCCTAATTTTATATGTGCTTTTCATCCTTCCAATCACTCCGGCTCCGGCAAATCATGCAAGTCAAACGCCACATCACGAGGCATCGCCCGAGCAAATCTCACAACGCCTCTCCCCCGCAGTTCAGAATCTCTTCCGGTGGTTGGGTTGGCTTGCAAATCCTCTCTCTTTCATCGCGGTAAACGCAATCATCGTTTACAACCCCGCGATCACGACACGCCTGCACCTCAGCGAGGCGACCGCTTCGATCTGGCTGAGCCTCTGGTTCTATGTCCGCATTGGCAGCTTTGAGATTTTTAGACGTTGGACGGGATGGCATTACCACTGGAGATTGCTCTGCGGAGTATTCTTCCTGACGATCTTGAGTTTTGCTGCGATCATCCTCTCGCCTAACCTCTTCGTGCTCATGGCAGGGCAAATCGTCTTCGGGTTGAGCCTCGGTTTGCTCTATCAGTCTTCCCTCTTTTATTCGATGGCGGAGAGCGACGCGCAGGGCGAACACGGCGGCTTGCACGAGTGCTTCGTGGGCGTCGGGCTTACGCTTGGCACTTTCATCGTGTTTGCGGGAATCCGCTTTTTTCCCTCTCTCCCTTATTTCCCTATCCTCTCCGTTCTCGCTATCATGACTATCGGCTTGGCAGGTCTCTTTGCTATAGGAAAGAGTACTGGAAGATAAACAGGCGAAGGTTCGTTCAAAAACGGCGCGAATGGTGTTGCATATTGCCCACATTTTGGGACTTAAGGCGTGTTGCACTATCCAAGTTCAGCAGTAGGTAGGTTAAAACTAAGAAGGAAAATAAAAGAGACCTCCCGATAGTCGCTCATTTACCTGTTTTGATCGTGATTCGAGCGGTCTGACCGGGGCGCAAAGCGGGAGGAGTTGAAAAGCGGAATTTAACGCGAAAGGTTCTGCCGTCCGGTTCGGCGGTCTGAGCGATCTCGCTCACAACCGCAGGGAAAGACTTTCCGGGCAACGTGTCCACTAAAATTTTAACTGACTTGCCGACGATTACTGCTGAGAACAACCGGGCGGAGACAAGCGCCTCCGCATGAAGATTGTTGAGAGAAACGACTGACAATAGCGAAACTCCCGGTTGCGCGGTCTCGCCCTTATGCGCCGAAAGGTTCGTCACGATGCCGGAGATAGGGCTGAGAAGGCGACATTGACGTCGCGCCGCTTGCGCGGACTTCAAACCGGATTCGGCTTGCAAAACACCGGAATTCGCCGTCTTGAACTCCGCATTCGCTACTATCAAACTGCGTGTCAACCCTTTTTCCGCGCTTGAAACTCCGTCCTTCGCCTGAATCACGCCGGCAACAGCCGCTTCAACCTCTTTTTGCGAATTCAGGATTCTGTAAGGGATGCCGTTTTGACCTGATTCCAGTTTTAGAACCTGATTTTTTGAGGCGTCCGCATCAAGCTGAGCGTTGGTCATTTGAGTGCGCGCGTCCTCAAGGTTGGAACGCGAAACGCCCCCTGCTTTCGACAATTCTTCGAGATCTATCAGTATTTTCTTTGAGCGTTCGAGCGCCAATTCAGCTTTCGCAACGCTCGCATTCGCCGCTTTGAGATCAGCCTTCTGATCGTCCTCCGCCGCTTGCCTCTCCAAAGTCGCCTGCGAAAGTTTTAGTTTTGCGGTCGTCAGTCCGTTTTTTGCAGATTTCACCTCCGCATCCGCCTTCACTCTTTGCGCCTCTTTGCCCACTTTCGCTCTCTCCCGCTGAGTTTTCGCAGTTTCGAGAGCAGCGCTTGCAGCGCTTTCCTGAGAGACGAACTCGCTCTCGTCAAGCAGAATGAGCGATTGTCCACTCTCGACAGATTGCCCGTCATGAACGATTACCTC
>JAYVOT010000082.1:0-2637 GCA_043757795.1 Chthonomonadaceae bacterium
GTCGAAAGGGTCGAAGGCCTAGTTTTACGGAAGCTGCTCCCGGCGAGCAAGCGGAACCTCTCTACAGGTTCTTCGGAGAGAGGTTGACCCGGGCAGGCTTTCAAGTGCAATACGGCGAATTCGGCGCAACGATGGAGGTCGCGCTCGTCAACGACGGTCCGGTGACGCTGATCCTGGAAAGCGGCAAAACCTGACATCGAAATGCGAATTAGAAAATATTTGCGAAATATCGGGGAGATGAGAACCGCGAAATACGCGAAATACGCGAAAAAAATTCGGGATGCAGAAAATGCGGATGGCTTCGATCTGGGTGTTAATATGGGGCGTGTCGCAGGAGCGAGAATCAAAGAGCATCTGAACTGGCACAATGTCCCGCATTGGAGTGGCGACACAAATTCTTTGGTGGTCTTCGCGGATTTGAAAGTAATTCCTGATCGCCTCGAAAAAGTTTACGACCGGTTAAAGGCTGAGATTTTCGGGACAAATGTAAATTATGTCATTTTGTAAGTAGAAGTGTTAAAATGTGATACGTACTGATATTCTTCAAAATGGAGTCAACATTGAGAGTTGTAGATTTTTTTTGCGGATGTGGTGGTACAAGCGCTGGTTTACGTAATGCTGGCATGGAGATAATCTTGGGGATTGACTCCAATCATTCAGTGAGAGAGACCTTCGAGTACAATTTCCCCAATTCAGCCTTTTTCTGCGAAGATATTCGAAATGTAAATGTCGATGATATCTCAGAAATTATAGAGAGAAACAATGCTCTCCCGCTTGTATTCTCATGTTGCGCCCCATGTCAACCCTTTTCATCTCAAAGGACAGAAAAAGCTGTGGAGGATCAGCGCGTCAATTTAATATCTGAATTTGCTCGCTTCGTTGAACGATACAATCCTGATTATATCTTCGTTGAAAACGTACCCGGCATTAGAAGACCAATAAATGGATTGGAACCTTTTTTGGAACTTACTACTCGGTTGACTGAACTTGGTTACAGTCATCGAGTTGATGTGGTATTGGCTAAGTCATACGGAGTACCACAAAGACGTCGAAGGTTGGTTCTTCTCGCTACCAGACATGGTGAAATAGCATTCCCCAATCCCACACACGGAAATTCAGAAGGTTTATTAGCCTACTCAACTGTTGCTGATTGGATACGACAATTTCCAGCTATTAGTGCAGGGGAGACACACCCTACTGTTCCAAATCATCAATCAGCCAGGTTATCTCCACTCAACCTTAGAAGAATAATGGCTACCCCACAGGGTGGAGGCAGACTAGATTGGGATCGAGAATTGCAACTCGAATGTCATAACGGAAATTATACTGGACACACAGATGTTTATGGAAGGATGAGTTGGGATTTTCCTGCAAGCGGATTGACTACTAGGTGTATCAGCCTCTCAAATGGAAGGTTTGGTCATCCTGAACAAAATAGAGCAATCAGTGTAAGGGAGGCTGCTAGTTTACAGACCTTTCCCATAGAATTTATTTTTAAGGGAACAGTCAATTCAATGGCTCGTCAAATTGGAAATGCAGTTCCTGTCCGCCTCGCACAAGAATTTGGACAATCTATCATGGATCACAATACACGCATACGAGAAAACGGATAATTATGGCGTTTTTTAAGACCAGAGCAAGAACGCTCGACATGCTAGGTCGACAGCAAATTGCCAGTCGCCCTACTGCATTTAGTGAGCTTTTCAAAAACGCTCACGATGCTTACGCCGACAATATTGTAGTTGATTTTTATCGTTCGGATCGCTTGCTGGTAATTCGGGACGATGGGTTGGGTATGACACGCGAAGATTTTGAGCAACGTTGGCTAACCCTTGGAACAGAAAGCAAAGTTGGATCAAGTTACGGGATACAAAAGCCTGCAGTCGCTTCAGACAAGCCTCATAGACCAATCATGGGAGAAAAAGGTATAGGCAGACTTGCTATTGCATCCCTTGGTCAACAAGTATTGGTGATGACTAAAGCAAAGCGAGAAAATGAATCGGACTTAGTCGTGGCTTTTGTCAATTGGGAGATATTTGAATGCCCCGGACTAAACTTGGATGAAATTGAAATTCCAATCCGTACATTCCCGAACGGATATATCCCCGATGAAGAGGACATAGAAAAAATTGTTGGAGATTTTCGCCTCAATATCGAACGTCTCAAAGATAAAATTTCCCCGGAAAATTTCGATAATATCATTGGAAATCTGAATAAATTCAAGCTTGATCCTCAAAAAATTGATGCATATTTACATAACCCTTCACTCAAAAGGGATGAATTTGGTACTCATTTTTATCTGCTTCCCGCAGAAGAGTTATTGACAAGTGATATTGACTTAAAAGTAGAAACCAATGACCCTGCTTCACCATTATTCCGAACGCTTATCGGTTTCACAAATACAATGACCCCAGGTCATGCCAATCCAGTCATAAAAGTGAGATTTAGAGATCATAAGAATGACGAAGTCACGGATGATATCATTGATGACAATGAATTCTTTACTCCGAAAGATTTTGAAAATGCGGATCATCACTTTAAAGGTACATTTGATGAATATGGTCAGTTTAGCGGCACGATTCAAATTTATGACAAGGAGCCTCAAGTTCATCTAGTACCCTGGACTGCTGCTCGCGG
>JAYVOT010000083.1:0-2634 GCA_043757795.1 Chthonomonadaceae bacterium
CCAGGCTTCGGCAAATGCTCGCATATACTTCATGTTTCGCGGCGAAAGCCCAGTCATCTCTGGAAACTCCCGGCGCAACTCCGCGGAGAGGCGATCAATGATTTTTGCTCCCCAGCCCTGAGACTGCTGACGCGCCAGAATATCACGACCGATACTCCAGTAGAGCAGAACGAGTTCACGGTTGACGGCGAGCGACGCCTTGACCCGAGCAGTTCGGATGCGTAGCTTCAGCTCGCGAAGGAGTTCATCATAGCCGTCGGGCAATCCGACAAAAGTCAGGTCGGTAAAGTTGCGTTCCATGCATTCTATCCTCTTGCAAACGCACTCATTTGCGTCGTCGATATTCCAATAATTTCAATATTCCGGAGCGCAGTCCTATTTGTAAACGAGGAAGAGACGTTCCTGCGGATTAATGCGAACCGACCATCGCGAACTCAAAAACGAACGAATTGTTGGCGTGCAAAAGCGACGTGCTAACTGATTTCAAACCGACAGTATGAAGTTAGCCGCGAAAAAGCACAAGATAACACAAAATAATTCAAGAAAATCTTCAATTATTTTTTTATTTTCTGTGTTTTTTTGCGGCTAATCCCTCTCAAAATTTTTCGATTTAGTCAGTAAACAATGATGAGATACGCTATTTACATTGAAGGCGACTACTTTTGCTCCCCAACAACGAATTTGTTGGAGAAGAGTAGAATCTCCGCCCTCGAATCATGGCAATCCTTTAAACATGGGCATCATGGTTCGGACAAGAATAGTTCTTCGTCACTCATCCTCTGAGTCGTAGCAACTGTAGTAGTACGGGGTGGCGGCTTCGAACTCTGCGGCGCAGGTGTCCGCCATTTTGTAGGTCGGAACAAAGCCCCAGCGTTTTCGGAGCGCCCGAATCTTCATCTCATTGACCCCCGCGAAGTCTCCTATGGTTTTGTCTGCGAAGCCGTTGCGTTTCGCTTCGTAGAGCATTTTCTTCACGAGGGCGCGTTCAGGGTCGTTCGTTTGCCGAACCGCCTCGCCCGCGGATTCGACGGAAACTGCGTCCGGATTCTCGTTCGCAACCCTGCCGATAGCGGCGCCGTTGATTTTCAGCTTCGTTTCCAGCGCGACTAGACCCTGCAGTTTTCTCAAAAACCAGGGGTCGATGGCGCTTAGAGCGAAAATCTCCTCGACCATCATGCCCCGCCGAAAGCCCTCCGTGATGCCCCAAAGGCGCTCGTCGTTCGGAACTCGAATCGCCTCCTCCAACTGAATATCGCTGAGTTGGTGCGAAGTCTTGTTGCTGAGACCGTATATCCCGACTTCGAGCGAGCGAATCGCCTTCATCAAAGCGGGTTCAAACGCTCGGTCGATCGCCATTACTTCGCCGGTCGCCTTCATCTGCGTCGTGATTCGCCGATCCGCAACGCTGAATTTGTCGAAGGGCCAACGCGGAATCTTCACGACGCAGTAGTCCAGCGCAGGCTCGAAGCACGCAAGAGTCTTCTTCGTGACCGCGTTTTCGATCTCGTCAAGGTGCAGTCCGATCGCGATTTTCGCGGCGACCCTCGCAATGGGATAGCCGGTCGCCTTCGACGCCAACGCGGAGGAGCGTGAGACTCGCGGGTTGACCTCGATGATGTAGTAGTTGAAAGAGTTCGGGTCGAGCGACATCTGCACGTTGCAACCGCCCTCGATTCCCAGAGCGCGAATAATTTTCAGCGAGGCGGAGCGCATCATCTGATACTCTTTGTCGGAGAGCGTCTGCGAGGGCGCGATAACGATGGAATCGCCGGTGTGCACGCCCATCGGATCAAAATTTTCCATGTTGCAGACAGTGATCGCGGTGTCGTTCGCGTCTCGCATCACCTCGTATTCGATCTCTTTCCATCCGGAAAGATACCTCTCCACCATCACTTGATGTCGCATGGAGGCTTCGAGTCCGCTCTTCGTGAAGCCGCGAAGCTCCTTCTCGTTTCGCGCAATGCCGCCCCCGGTTCCCCCCAATGTGTAGGCGGGGCGAACGATGAGGGGCCAGATTCCGGAGGCGAGGGGCGCTGCAAGGTGGGCTTCTTCCGTGACGATCCAAGATTCCGGGACAGGCTCGCCGATCTCAAGCATCAGGTCTCGAAACTCTTCGCGATCTTCCGCCTTTCGGATTGAGGAGAGAGGAGTTCCAAGCAGTCGGACCTCGTATTTTTCAAGTATTCCCGCCTCAGCGAGCAACGTTGCGAGGTTCAGCCCGGTCTGTCCGCCGAGAGTGGGCAACAGTCCGTCCGGGCGTTCACGCGCGATGACTCTCTCAGCGAACTCGACGTTCAGCGGCTCGATGTAGACCCGGTCGGCGATCTCCGTGTCCGTCATAATAGTGGCGGGGTTCGAGTTGATGAGGACGACGGAAATACCTTCTTCCCTCAAAGCGCGGCAGGCTTGCGTTCCGGCATAGTCGAACTCGGCGGCTTGCCCGATGATGATGGGTCCTGATCCTACGACCATGACTTTTTTGATACTGTTGTCTCTTGGCATTTTCCTACTATTTCGTATTTATTTGCAATTCAAAAACCTCACCCCCGGCCCCCATACGCGTTAACTTAAGCATTTTGAAGCCCGGTTAGCTGGGAGTTTCACGTAAATCCCGCCCCCGGCGCTCCACACCGC
>JAYVOT010000084.1:0-9736 GCA_043757795.1 Chthonomonadaceae bacterium
GGCGCGTATGCAGCCAGAATGTAAAATTGCCTTGAGTGCAGACTCATCGGTGTAGTGGTATAGCGTCTGTCCGGAGTATTCACCAGAAAATATATTAAATTCATAAATATCCATTTTTCGCCTTGAGCCTCTCGCCTGCCGCCATTATGACGAATTCTACACGGGCTTTTCTGTCATTCTCGATATACAACTGTAGATTATTTCAGCAAATGCAAAACACCCTGATCGCCGACAGAGCCTCTTCATCGGGCGTCTCATGACCGGTGCGCCACTCCGCTTCAAAAGACTCTGAGCCGAGTTCAGATCGAAGGAGCGCCATTTTCTCCTCCAGTTCCTCCCGATCCCCTGCAGCGAAAGGAGCGTTCATCGCCTCGCGTTGCTTGCAGGAGATGGAGATAAACCGAACCGCCTGCTCTCGCTTTCGTTCCGTAATCGCGATATCCGCCGCCCCCAAATAGTAGTAGGTGATGTTGCGCCGCTCGCCTTTCCGAAGCCCCATCGTGAAAGACTGAAGCAGATACTCCCTAGCTTTGTCCAACTTGTTATCAAGCAGGGCGATGTACATAGCCAGGGAGCGAATATGACTGGTCTGATCGTTGATGTTCTGAGAAAAAGCGGCTAGCTCATCATAAAGAAGCCGCATCTGTTCGACGTCTTTCTCCTTCTGCCAACACACCGCCAGCTCATAAAGATTGAAACCGATCCACGTTCGTTTGCCCAGTAGCCGATGGATGGCGAGGGAGCGTTCATAGAATTTGCGCGCTTGCCTCCAATCGCCCTGTTCGCGAAGCGCGTTTCCCCAATTGTGCAAAATGATGCCGTTCGACTCCACATCCCCGATCTCATCCATTATCTGATTCGCCCGAGCGAAAAGCGAGATGGCGTTTGGCGTGTCGCCCTCGTTTTTCGCAATGATTCCCAACACGGAAGTCGCGCGAGCCTCTTCAAATCGAAATCCTATGCGCCTGCTGAGTTCAACCGTTTCCAGCAGAATGACGCGCGCTCGACTGTAGTCATCCAAAGACAACACCGCTGTGCCGAGTTGCCTCATGGTTTCCGCCTCCCGTTGGGGCAGAGCCAGTTCCCGAAAGATCGCCAGCGCCTCCTCGAAAAGCGCTTTCGCAGTGAAATTCTCATCCATCCGGCAGTAAAGTTGACCGAGGGCGAGCAGACCTTCCGCTCGAACTGCAGGGGATGCTAACCGATTTTCCAAACCGGACTTCAATACTTGGATACCTTCGTTCAAGCTGCCGCGTATGTTGAAAAAACGATGCAAATGCGTCCCCAGGCGCAACTCTATATCGGTGGGGTCCTTGTCGGCGCGGCTGGTGGCGAGCGCGGCGTGAAAGTTGTCTCGTTCCCTTTCGAGGAGGTCCAGAAGAGCAGGGGAATCGGCTTTGCCAAGGCGGGAGCAAAGGGACTCGGCAAGCGCGAGATAGTAGTGTCGGTGGCGTTCCCGCAGGCGGACGGAATCTTCGCGCAACTGCAGTCTCCCGGCAGCGAACTGGCGCACCGTCTCTAAAAACCGAAAGCGCATCTCGCCGCCATTTTGTTCCGCTTCGACCAACGACTGCTCCACCAGACGATTGAGCGCCTGAGCGATGTCTGCACTCTCCCCGGTTTCGCTCCCGCAGATCGACTCCGCCGCTTCCAGAGTCCAACCTCCGGAAAAGACCGCCAGCTTAGCCAAGAGTTCATGCTCATCGGGAGCTAAAAGCTTTTCGCTCCATTCGATCAGCATCTGCAGAGTCTGATGTCGCATCGGGGCGGAGCGATTGCCGTGCGCCAGAAGCGAAAAACTCTCCATCAGACGCCCGGAAATCTGCTCGACGGAGAGCGACCGAACCCAGACAGCCGCCAACTCTATAGCCAGCGGAATGCCATCGAGAGTTCGGCAGATGCGCGCGATCGCCTCGCTGTTTTCGGCAGTGATGCAGAATTCGCCACTAACGGAGTGCGCTCTCGCCGCAAACAGTTGCGCCGCCTCCGAATTGCAGACGCTCTCCACTACATTCGAAGCTCCGGTTTGAGGGAGAGTCGGCACTGTCAGAGCGGGCACGCGCCAGACTCTCTCTCCCACGATGTTCAATGGTTCGCGACTCGTCGTCAGAATACGCAGTTCGTCGCACTCTCTCAGCAGGTGATCGCTAAGTTCGGCGCAGGCGGACACAAGATGCTCGCAGTTGTCGAGGATTAGCAAGGCGTGGCGTTCGCGCAAATATCCGGTCATCGTATCTAGCGGGGAGGCGTTTCCGCTGTCATCCAGTCCGAACGTTCGGAGCAGGGCAGGAACCAGATGCCTCGATTCGGCGAGCGACGCCAGATCTCCCCACCAGACTCCCCCTTCCCAAAACTCCGAAGTCGCCTCCGCGGTCGCCAACGCAAGGCGAGTTTTGCCGATGCCGCCCGCGCCAGCGAGCGTGACCAGGCGCTCAGAGCGAAGAAGCGTCCCGATCTCTTCGATGGAGTCGTCTCGACCCACCAGAGCTGTTAACGGGCGGGGAAGTCGACGTTTTGGAGCGGGAGGTGCAGGCGCAGACTGCCTTGCGCGGGAAGAGAGCATCAAATGCCGATGCAACTCGATGGTCTCCTGCGCGGGTTCGATGTTGAGTTCATCCAGCAACATGCGTCTCAGATCACGGAATTGGCGTTCCACCCCGACATAGTCTCCTGCCAACCCCAAAGCCGCCATCAATTTTCGATGCGCGTTCTCCCGGAAAGGGTCTGCTTCCACCGCCCTTCGCAACATCCGGATCGATTCTGCTAAGTCGCCTCCCTTCTCCGCCCGCTCCGCCAGGGTTTCCAAAGCGGAGAGGAAGCGTTCGCGTCTCCATTCCCTTTCGCGCATCACCCACTCCGCATCGCATTCCGACAACAGGTCTCCCCGGTAGAGCGAAATTGCCGCATCCAGAGAAGCCGCATCCGCCCGCTCAATCAGCGCATCGAAATCGATCACGTCGCAAAAGGCTTCCGGGAAGTCGAAGGCGAGCGTGGAGCGCGTTGGGGAGACGAGGCGATGCCTTTCCGGACCGAGCGCATTTCGCAGTTCGGAAGGAGGCGTCGCTCTCCGGGATCGTGGTGGTGAAGGAGAAATCCGCGCCGGTGTCGAAGGGCGGGTCGATGTAGATGAGGTTGACTTTTCCGGCGAACTCGGCGAGAAGGGAGGGGAGGACGTATTTTTTATCGCCCCAGATGAGGCGGTTTCGCCACTCGGTTTCGCGGTCTTCGGAGAAAAGATCGAGGTTGCGATCTCGGTCGGCGGTCGATTCGTTCACAGTTTCGACGGTCTGGAAGGGGAGCGCGATTTTGAGGGGGGCGATTTTTTTGCCGGATTTGCCGGCTTTGTCGTACTTGTCGTCCCGGATCAGTTCCATTTTGCCGATTCCTTGCAGTATATTTTAATGAGTGAAGTTTCAACGGGCGGCGGGGGAATTCCTGCTTTGGGAAAGATTGGTACCGGCGCGAACGCGAACTTTCAAATGGGCGCGAGGGTGCGTTTCAGCAGTCCCCCCGTTTCCGTATGCAGTGTTTCCACGTAACCACGCAGGGCGCTTTCCACGTTTGCGCGAGTCGCCGCCATGCCGGAGCCAAAAGCTGCGCGAAGCGAAATGTCGCAGGCGAGCGCGGGAACCGCTTTCGCCCGGATAATTTCGAAACCTTCCGATTCGATGAGCCACAAAAACGCTTGCTCCACGCAAAGGACACGCCCGCAATGGCGGGCATGAATGGCAGCGCAGGCGGGCGCATTCGTCAGGGCGCGAAGACAGACCTTATCGCCCGTCGCCAGCAGAAAATCAGGGAGACGCGCCGATGACGCGAACAAAACCTGTTCCCCCTCATGAATCAGCCGTTCGCCGCTTTCCGGGTCACGCACCGCATCCAGTAGACGCTGTTCTTGAGGGTCTGGTTTCAGATTAGTTTCAGTGGCGTGTTCCAAAAAATCAAGAGCGCGGTTCACGCCGTCGCCATATTTCGCGGGAAGCCGTTTGTCCTTGCGGATTTTATACTTTGCAGTGGGGAGGACAAGAACATCGCCCTGCGTGATGCCGAGCAGGGCGATGGTTTCGGGCAATAGATCGCAGGCGGCAAGTTTTAAAAGAAAGTCGTTGTCTGTCAGGCACAGCAAATCGAGTTACTCCATGCCGCAGACTCGCAACATAAACGCTTGATTTTCCGCCGATAGCCGCTCCATGTCGAGATTTTGTCGCATCATCGCTTGAACTGCGTCGATCGCGTTTGCATTCGGCTCCAGGATTTTCAATGCGCCCGATGCCGCGCCCCAATGCCCGGTGTGCCTTCCATAGTTGAGCGCGATCACGCCGGGGTCAACTCGTCGGGTTGCGCTGGTAAACTGCGCTGCACTCGCCAACCTATGCGCCGTCAGCGCGTCATTGGATTCATATCTTGTTTCAGGGTCGCCGGTGAGCAGTTCGACGGCAAAGGCGTTGGCCTCGGTTTCTTCTGTTTCGCGGCTCGCTGTCCAATCGTCGCTGTCCACAAATAAGCCGTTCTCTTTGAGATGTCCTTTTGCGATATGACCGAGTTCGTGGGCAAGAATGAACAGCAGCCATGCGGCATAGCGGCTGTTTTTGCTGAGGACGACGGCATAGCGATTTCCGACGCGAACCGCCATACCGTCAGGTTTTTTCCCCTCTTTGGGTAGTTGGGCAACATGCAAAACCGGGATTCCCAGACTCCAGCTATAGTTCAAGAGGGATTTCAAGTCTACGAATTGCGCGTCTTTGCCTATCGTATTCCGCGCGACAGCGGCTTTGCCGGGGACAGACTCGATGGACGGGATTGCCGCATGGCAGGCGAATTGAGCCGCACGCGCTCCGATGCAGTTCGCCCAGACTATGTTTTCTGTTTCGGCTCCCTTTCGGGATTTATTTTTTATCGGTAGCAACGGCTCGCAGTTCAGGGGCTTTTCGGCGTCATGCAAATCGCTCAGGCTCAAACTGAGATGGTCGGCGAGAATGGAAAGGACTTCGGCGTAACCAGCGGGGTTATTCGCAATGCTGTCTTCCCACCAATCGGGCAAGGCAGTGCGTTTCACCCAGGAACGATCTAGCCCGGCGTTTTGCAAGCGTCGATATAAATCAGGCATTGGGTTCGTCATAGCATTAACCCTCCTCTCATTCAGTATCACATTGTACCATAATCCTCATATCGCCTTGAAACCGGCAAGGCTCCCTGAAAATTTGAGAACGAAACGTCAGCACGACTGCATTTATATGTTTTCCACTGAGTAAAGGACAGGGCGATTTTTTGCCGGATTTTTCGTACCTGCCGTCCCGGATCAGTTCCATTCAAGATGCCGACCTGAGCGAACCGGAAAAGCGTCGGTTGCAGACGGTTGCCGAGCGGATGCTCGCTCAATGGACTTCCCACAAGGAATATCCGCCCCCTCCCGGAATGGGATCTCTGACAACTCTCGATTCAGCGCTGATCGTCAAACCGCCGCCAGGCTTCGAAGTCGGATATGTTCTGATCGTCATAAAGCAGTCCCCGCGCTGAATAAGCGCAAACATTCTACTTCCGAAATCGTCACTTTTTTTCGTCCCTGAAGATCATCCGGCCTTCTTAAGGGGCGAAAAACCGACGAGGCATGACACTAAGCAATGTTATATCTTGTCCAAAAATTCTCCTATTTCGTTCATTTGCAAATGCGAAGCGCTCATATTCGGAGCCGTCAGAGTTTTTTATAAGGATGCAGAGCAGTTGCTGTAATGATGTAACGCGATTTCGCTTAACCGCGTCTAAGATTAAGAGACGCATCGCTCAAGACGCGGGCGATCTCGTTGAAGCTCTTCCGCTCCGCAAATTCGTCGCCAACGTCTTTCTGCGAAGCATTGTGAATCATCGGCTCACTGGAGGCTGAAGTAAAATGAAAAAAACAATCGCTCTTATTGCCATGCTTGTCTTCTTTGCTGCCGGCGCGGCTTATGCCATGTACGACGTGAGCAATACAGGCAACTGGCCCAAAAGCTGGCCACGGCAACTGGAACCTTTGCGAAAACAGTCTCAGACGTACTCGGGACCGATGGTTCTCAATCTGCATTACGCCATCGGCTTCAAAAACCGCAAAGAGTTCGAGGCAACCTGGAAGCACATTCTGAAGGTAAAAACCAAAGGAACTCCCATTTTCCTCGTGAGCAGTCCGAACTTCTTTCTGGGCGACAAAGTGAAGGCGGGAGTGGTGATTCACTGTCCGCCGGCAAATCAAGTGAACGATCCAAATGTATCTGAAATTCCAATTTCCGCCGTACAGGACGAACGATCGCGCTGGATGAATGCAAATTTTATCGAGCTGGTCGTCGACGGAGATGTCATAAATCTGAACCGGATCAAACTGCCAACGAACACGCCAATTGTCGATGAACGTTTCAAGGACGAGGCGAGAAAATAGCTCGACTATCGTTTTGCAAGCAGGACTTTATGACCGGGGCGAACCCTTCAAACCGCTTACTCGATTTTTGGGTTGCCAACTGGAAATCCGCATCTAAACATAGATGCGGATTCTCTTCTAAAACTCAGTTGTCTTTCAGCGCGTTCCCCTCAAAATAGGCTTCCAACATATCCAGGCAACCTGCCCAACCGCCGGAAACCTGATCTTTCATATTCTGATCAGGCAATCTATCATGGGTGAGGGTGATCTCCGTACCCTCCGGGACAGCTCGAAGATCGACTGTGACGATGGAATCTTCGATTATCCCGCTGTCAGGGCTTTTCCATGTGAATGATATCCTGCTATTCGGGATCGTTTCAATATAGCTCCCGGTTATTCGCATCTCGTCCCCATCGGCGTGGCGCATTGTGATCGAGTGCACTCCTCCCGGTTTTGGATCGCTCTCAATGAGCGGCGTTTTCCATCGAACATTGGGGGAGAACCAGAGTCGCAATTGCACCGGATCAGTCCATGCAGAATAGACCTTCTCCACCGGCGCTTTTATTACACGACTTATCACCACCGATGCTTTAATGACGTTTGTTTCGCTGTTCATTTGTTCTGTTCCTTTTCCGTGTTTAAGTGGATTTCGAGAGAATCCAATTGTTCCGACCAGAAGGCGTGGTATTGATTCATCCACTCTGCCGCACTCTTCAATGCATCCGGCGTGAGGCTGCAGATCCGATTTCGACCGGAGTTTCGCCGCACGATCAGTCCCGCTTTTTCCAACGCGCTCAGATGTTTGGAGATCGCTGGGAGCGACATGTCGAAGGGAGCGGCAAGCTCTTTAACAGTCGACTCTCCCTGCATGAGGCGTTCGACTATGGAACGCCTGGTGGAGTCGGCAAGCGCGCCAAAAATAGAGTCTAGTTGGATTGACGAATGATTAACCATATGGTTAAGTGTAACATGGAATCGGCGCTATGTCAAGGATATCCAAAAAAATATTTCCGGGGGGGCTGACGCATGAAAAGTGATTTAATCACAAAATTATTTGAGGAAACTGACCGTTTGGCTGAGAGATATCGGGGGTTTCCCTCTCTTATTCTATCGAGGGCAAATTCGCTTGCGAGACTCGATCCGAGACTCAATCAACAGTATCGGTTGGATAGAAAGGACGCTAAAACAATGGTTAAACACCATTGTGAAGTTCTAAGAGCGCTATTTCCGGTGAACAAGTCATCTGAACAGAGGAATCGGTCTCTCCTTCTTCATGGCAAGCCTCGGACGCACCTTGTTGAAGCCGATGCGGAAGGAGTTTCCTGACGCCGGCATTTTGAATTTGAAATCCTTCGCTTGAAACCTTGGATATGTCTCGGAGGCGATGAAATACCTTCAGGGAAAATCGGAAGCAAATGATTGGGAAGTGCTTTTGGCGAAAGTGTCCCGTCTCGGGTTCATCCACAACGTTTTGGGGAGTAATAACCCTGTATTTGCTGTTGAATAAAGCCGTTACAGCTTCCTAAAACGGACGATAAAGTGAAATCGGTCGCTTAGAGACTTCCGAATAGGAGACTCCGAGGAGTGACACGCCTAACAATTTGGCGAAGGTATTGTCATGCGCAAAGCACATACGGCGGAACGCCCACTAGCTGAGAATTTATTCCTGGAACTCTTTAAGCCAAGCCGGAAGCAATGTATTTTAAGAGACGTTAAGAGCATATGCTCAAAACAAAACTGTAAGCTAAGCATGTAGCAATTGCGGGAAGTAAATATAAAACGCCCCTCCCTCTGAATAGTACAGAACGGAGGGCGTTGAGGAAGGAAACGAGAGATTAAATGCTACTTTTTGGCGTCATCCTGTGAAGGGTTTGCAGGCGCTGAAGCAGTGGTTGAACTTGTGTCTGCAGTCGCGCTTTTGCTCTCCCCCGGGTCTTTCTGACCGCCGGTGAACATTTTTTTCGTCTCCTCGGCAGTCGGTTCCGCCTGACAACCTGAAAGGAAGATTCCGATGCACATGACAGCCATGAGCGCCGCCAGAACGATTCGATTTCTCGTCATTATTCCAGCCCCCAGAGCGGCCAGGACTGCGACCAGGTGGGCGCTGAACCGTTTGTCCAGGTCATGCCTCCGGGATAGCCGATGCCGTTGCAGTCGGTTCGCCCTGTCGGATTGCCAGGAGTGGAGGGGCTGCCATATTGAGCTTTCGTCGGGCATTTCGAGAGGAAGCCATCTACGGTCAGGAATTTTGCGTGTCCGTCTCCGTAGGCGATATTCAGTCCGCCGTTGTGCGGCGCGGAGAGTTTGTTTGCTGTGCCATTGAGTTTGAGCGCACAAGACCAGGACTCTCGAACTGCGAAGGGATAGGCTGTCTGCTGAGCGACTCCGCCGGGAGTGACATAGGACCACACGCCCGGAAAGAACGACTCAGTGACAAGCAGGGTTTCGGCAGGAAGTGCGAGACCTGCAAGCGTTCCGCCTGTCCAGGAATTTCTGAAGGCGCCGTTGGCGTTTACATTCACTCCGCTTTTTGACCAGGTGTTGAGACTGCCTGTGATGGAGAGATTCAAGGCGTATCCGTTAAAAATCTCTGCGCTGTGGTTCCAATCCTGATTGCCTGCGTCGTTCAGGACGATTTGCCGACTGGGACAGCGGAAAATCTGATCGTTTTTGACATAAGGGTAGACCCACCAAAACCACTTGTAGTGATTGATCCTGTTGCCAAAACTGGGCCCGGCGCATCCGGTCGCAGACTGCACAAGCGGGAATGGGGAGGCGTCGTTATTGAGACAATCGTCGTTTCTGGGCCAGGTCTCGTCATAGTCCTGAACATACATATAAAGCCCGGTGCCAATTTGCCTCATGTTGGAAAGGCAAGAAGTGGTTCTTGCTTTCTCACGCGCCTGTGCGAAAACCGGGAAGAGGATCGCTGCTAGAATCGCAATGATTGCGATGACCACGAGCAGTTCGATCAGGGTGAAACCCTTTTTAATAAACGGCATTTGATCTTCCTTTCTTAAAGAAGAGCGACAGTTTATGCCAGATTTGGCGACAGTTGCAATATAAACAAAGGATATTGCGTGCATAACTGCAGAGAATTATTGCGACATCTACTAGTCTACCAACCGTAATTTAAGGGAGTGTTAAGAAAATCGCGGATTCGAAAAATATTTATAGTTTGCTTGAATCTATTACATACAGCGCGTGAATTTCGCCTTACAATCGGTGCGGTTTTGATGTTATTTTCCCAAATTGACACATATTCTGAATCTATGTCGCATATTTGCAAATGCCTTCGCCAAGAAAAGTGAGTTGACAAACAAGTAAATATGGGCTTCCTTCTCGAAT
>JAYVOT010000085.1:0-9701 GCA_043757795.1 Chthonomonadaceae bacterium
CCGAAGGACATACGGCGCGAAGCGCCACCGAGACCATGACTTTAGTCATGGGTTTCAAAAGCGCTCTAGAAAAAATCATTTGGTCGTCAGGTCTGCGTAACATCAGTGACTAAGTTAAAAAAGAAAGCGATTCCTCACTTGACATGCGTTTCGCGCTATGCGACAATTAAAATAAGACAGGAGGGCGAAATATATGTTGGATGTACGTCTTTTTCGTGATGAGCCGGATTTTGTGAAGGCAGGACTGAAAAGAATTGGCGCGGACGGCGCAGTCGTAGATCGCGTGCGAGATTTGGATTCGGCGGTACGCGCTTTAAAAACGGATGCGGAAGCAAGACAGGCGGATCTGAACGCGACGAACAAGACGATGGGCAAAGCCTTGCCTGCTGAGCGTGAGGCGAAACGAGAACAGCTTCGCGCTCTTGGAGACAACATAAAAGCTCTGAATGAGAAGCGATCCGCACTCGAAACCGAACTTAATCAGCTGATGTTGGAAATCCCGAATCTGCCGGACGCCGGAACCCCGGACGGCAAGGACGAACATGAGAACGTTGTGGTTCGCACGATGGGGACGCCGAGAATATTCGATTTCACCCCAAAACCTCACTGGGAAATCGGGACGAACCTGGGGATTTTGGACATAGATCGAGGCGTCAAAATCAGCGGTTCTCGTTTCTATGTCCTCAAAGGCGCCGGCGCGATGTTGCAACGCGCTCTCATTGCCTGGATGCTGAACGTCCACATCCAGCAGGGCTATACGGAAATCTATCCGCCTTTCGTCGTTAAAGAGGAGTGCCTTGTCGGAACCACGCAACTCCCCAAATTCGAAGACAACCTCTATCGCGATCATTTGGAGGATTTTTGGCTAGTGCCCACTGCGGAAGTCCCCTTGACGAATCTGCATCGGGATGAAATCCTCAATGCGGAGGATTTGACAGTGAACTATGTCGCATACACCCCATGTTTTCGCCGTGAAAAGATGTCCGCAGGTCGCGACATACGCGGAATAAAACGAGGTCATCAGTTTGATAAGGTGGAGATGGTGAAACTGTGCCGATCGCAAGACTCGGAAGCGGAGCTAATGAAACTCGTGAGCGACGCGGAGGATGTCTGCAAAGCTTTGGAAATTCCCTATCGCTTGCTGCAAGTCTGCGCGGGCGACAAGGGATTTGGGAACGTGATGCAGTTCGACTGGGAGTTGTACGCCCCGGCGAGTCGCGGCGAGGAGGGCGCGGAGTGGCTCGAAGTCTCCTCTTGCTCGAATTTTCGCGAGTACCAGGCGAGACGAGCGAACCTTCGTTATCGCCCGGAACCCGGTGCGAAGCCGGAATTCTGCCATACTCTAAACGGGTCCGGTTTGGCTCTTCCGCGCACTCTGATCGCGATTTTAGAAAACTATCAGAATGAAGACGGCAGCGTCACGATCCCGAAAGTCCTGATCCCCTACATGGGCGGATTGGAAAAAATCGAGAAGCGAATCGATGGTCCCTGGTAACCCGACACATGACAAAGAAAGAAAATATTTCTATGAAACGTTCAAAGTTCGCTCTCGCATTTGTTTTGTTGTTTTCATTAGGCGCCGGATTCGCTTCTTCGTGCGCGCCAGCAAACGCCCAGGAGGAGTCGAAATCTTCCTCTGCGCGGAAGAGACCTGACTATAAGTTGGAGATATTGGGAGTGGAAGATCCTGCGCTGAAACCCGTCACCGACGGACTGCAACAGAACTTCAAAGGTTGCTATTCAAAGCTCATCAAACGCTTTGGAAACCCAAAACATCCTACGCCCGAGACCATCGTCATCACTTTTGAGAAAGGAATGGATCACCCCGCGCATGCCGTCGGGGATGCTCTGACTTTCAGCACGGAGTGGTTTCAAAAGCATCCGGATGACCTGGGAGTACTCACGCATGAATTGACTCATATCGTGCAACACTACCCGGACGGCGCAGTGGGTTGGATGACGGAGGGGATCGCAGACTATTCACGCTATCTCTACGGAGCGGGCGAAGGTTGGGCTTTGCCGAGCAAGGTGAGGCCGACGGACAGCTACCGAAACGCCTATCGAGTAACCGCGCGATTCTTGCTCTGGATCGAAAAAAAACGTGACCGCAAATTTGTAGACAAAGTTCACAAAAAACTGCAGGCAGGCGAATTCAAGGTCGAAGACATTCAAAAATTCACAGGCAAGTCCGTAGACGAACTTTGGACAGAGTACGCCGCTGACACGGACTTCAATCCTGCGCCAGCCAAAATCATCGGCAAATGAACGACTAGAATCGCTCTCGCAATTCGCTCAACGCCATTGCGATTTCATCAATCTCCGCCTCCTCAAGAGTTCGGGGATCGAAGAGGATTCTATCCGCTTTAATTCGAGCGAAGATCGGGGGAGCGTTTTTGCGTAGAACTTTTGCGATTTCGTCGGGGGAAGGAGAACCGGAAAGGGAATGAATCGCGACGCAAACAGTCGGGAGAAGTTCGCCCGGAAGAGAGCCGCCGCCCACCTCTGAGGCTCCCTCGATCAGTTCAATCTCAAATCGGTCTTTCGGCAGAAGCGGTTCGATGCGTCGTTTGAGAGTTTCAGCGAGGGTGCGGAGTTCCGTATAAGTTCGTCGCAGATAACGAAGGGTTGGGATCTCTTGAAGTGCGCGCTCAGGGTCTCGATACAGTCTTAAAGTCGCTTCCAACGCGGCAAGGGTGAGCTTGTCTGCACGCAGTGCACGGGCGAGAGGATGAGAATTGATCCGGGAAATCGCTTTTTCGCTTCCCAACAATAGTCCGGCTTGCGGTCCGCCAAGCAGTTTGTCGCCGCTTGCCGCAATGACATCGCTGCCTGCCGATACGCTCTCACGCAACGATCCCTTGCTCTCCGGCAAACCCAAAAGTGCAGGAGGCAGGATTGATCCGCTTCCCTGATCGTCCATTACAGGCACGCCCTGCGATTTCCCTAGAGCCGCAAGCTCTGCAGTCGGCGTCTCTTCCGTAAAGCCGATGATGGCAAAATTTGAGGGCGAGCATCGCAAGATTAGCCCGGTTCGATCCGTCACCGCCTCAGCGTAATCCGAAATGCGCGTTCGGTTCGTCGTTCCCACCTCCACCAGAGTGGCGCCGCTCGCTCTGATTATGTCCGGCATGCGGAACGCTCCGCCGATCTCAACCAATTCTCCCCGGGAGATGATGACTTCGCGACCTGCAGCAAGCGTCGTGACAGCGAGAAAAACGGCTCCCGCACAGTTATTGACTACGGTCGCATCCTCCGCCCCTGTCAACTCACGCAATAAATCTCGCACATGTTCACGTCTTGAACCCCGTTTTCCGCTCTCCCTATCAATTTCAAGAAGCGAATGGGACTCCGCCGCGTCACGAACCGCATCGACTGCAACCTTAGCAAGGCGCGCCCTTCCCAAACCTGTGTGCAAGACGATTCCGGTTGCATTGATTGCCCGTTGAAGCGATGTAGCGGACATACGTTTTATCTCCGACTTCGCCTTTGACGCGAGATCGGTTTCTTCAGACAATTCGGAATCGTCGATGCTCAAAATCCTTTCGCGCTCGGCGCTCAAAACTCGCTTGATCGCTTCAATGACAAGGGCTTGAGAAACGGACTGCGGCAAAATTTGCATTGCGGGGGAATTCCGGAGTGAGGTGACGGAAGGTAGCGACCTCAAAAACTCGTTTTTTTTTGCGCTGATATTGGATGCCTTCTTCAAATTCCAACTCTCCGAGCCTGCCAGAGTTCCGCGATGCATTGGCCGAGTCTCTCCTGAAAATCCGATCTTTGCAGGGCGTGCGAGTGAAGGAGAACATAGTTCAGGCTCTCAAATCGAGCGGAGTCATAGCTCAGACGATGCGCCAACTCTTCCGGAAGGGCGTTGAGCAGGTCTGCTAGAGGCGCTCCGCCATCCAGAACGATGTCCTCGCCATCCCAGTAAGCGACTTGCCCGGCCGGAAGCGCTTTCGCGATGACGGGCGCGCCGCCATGCCGCTCGCAAAGATACCAGAGATGCCATCTTTCCGGGCGTATTTTGCCCCCAGTCAACTCTTGCATCATTAGATGAGCGCACTCCTCGACCTCATTTTGAACTTTGGCGTAGTCGTTCATTTTTTGAATTTTCCTGAAATTTACTTGAGATTGGCAAGATTGCCGCATTGAACGAATCTCGGAAGCAAGCGCTCTCAACCGATCAATCTTTCCAGAAAAGACTCGATAAGTTCCGTATCTTTGCGAAGGCTGTCTTTCCAGAGATCGCGCTCTCTTCCCGGCGGCATCTTCGCGAGCGCACGGCCATAGCGACCAAGCCACTCCAACTCTTCTCCTTCGACCGCCCAATCATCAGGAAGCGAGTCTTTACTCGACAGAGTACGACTATCGGCGCGCGGGGGCGAAGTCGAGAATCGTATGCTCTCCGGTTCCTCCGCCTCTTCATCTTCCGGAATAAACCCGGCAAGCAACAGAAGTCGGCTCTGATCCTCCTGAAAACCGGTAGCGAATCGGCGAACGGACTCCGTGGTTCTCGCGTTTCCTTTCGCAAGCTCAGCAACGGTCGCAGGCGACAGTCCTGTGACGCGCTCCGCTTGCCGGAAAGACATTTTCTTGCCGTCCTTGCCGAATTTCACCAGTATTTCATTGACCGCTCTTTCAAGTCCTGGTCTCGTCCGTGCCATCTTCCCCCCTCATTCGTCGCTTTTCAGAATCATTCTATCGGCATTCGCCGATACGCGAAGTCATAGCCTTTTATACTCGTGTCATTTGTCAAAAGAACGTAATCCGCTCTCATCTCTCTATCAGGGCGCGCCCGAAGCGTCAATGTGTGCTTTCCGGCTGCCAGAAGAACGTTTCCGTTCAGGACGCTGCGACCCGTTCGCAGATTTTGTATTGAAATCGGCGCATCATCCACTAACACGTCCCCGATCTCCAGCCGGCTATTCCGCAGGCAGTGTGAAAAGATTGAGTAACGTCCCGGAACCTCAACGATGAATCTCGTCGAGATTGAACCGCCTTTTGGTAGGCTCACTCCGCTCAAGCCGACTCCGGGACTGCAATCCGGCATCTTTGACGGCTTAAATCCGTTTAGTTGGCGAAACTCCTCGCATTCGAAAAGCAACTCTTGAGGTTCGGATGTAAACCAGATCGCCTCTATTCCGTGTGCCGGAATCGTAATCGTCCAGGCGCTTACGTCCGGAACTTTCACCTGATCCTTCCAATTCGCGAACTGTTCCGGAGAAATCTTGACTGTTTTCGTGATGGCGACGTCCTTCGAATTGTAGTACAGAATTTTGTCGCGAAAAAGAGTGGCGTATAAGCCGTCAAACGCGTTGTCCGTCGGGAGGGCGTCTTTTCTTCCGGGATCTATTGCGCCGAGATGGTAAACCGCCTGCCGAATCACTTCGACGTAGCCTTTCAGCAGTTTACGATTAGCTGGGAAATAGATCGTCAGCCCTTTCCCGAATCGTTGCGCCCATTGCGTCTCCAACTTGCCCAGATCAAGTTCTCTGCGCACGGTTCCCGGCGGCGGAGCGGCGTTTCCATCCTCAAGCTCACCCTTCTCGACAAGTTGTATCGACTGAACTTGCACTCCCAGAGGTCTTGGGTTCGCGCCAATGGTAAAGGTTTCAGAGTCGAAACTGAGAGTAGCGAACTGAGCGTTTCCTATTAAATTGTCCGAAATCAAGAAGCGGTAGGTGATATCGCCCGTAGAGCCGATCTCGCCGATCTCATGACCGTTTATCGACAATTTGCGTTTCTTGCCTGTTGCCTCCGGAGGCAACAGGGTGCGAATGACAAGCGTGTACTCCGTATCCGGTTTCACAGGGAGGATCAGACTTGCGTTCGCTCTCGTCCATCGGCGAGATACGTTATTGACTATCTCCGGAGCGTACCAACCGTCTTCAAGGTAGTCGGAAATATTGGGAGAGCCGGACTCGGCGAAATCCAAGCGAAACTGCGAGGGGAGAGTTCCTAAATAACGTTGCTTCAAAGCGGCGGGAGCAAGTTGCTGAATATAGCCGAAAAGGTCTCCGTTGCCGACGTTCCAGGGGGTCTCGCCCTCAAAATTGGAGACCTTCCCAAAATCGTAAGCGAGCAGAACGCCTCCTTCTTCCACCCATGCTTTGATTTTATCGAGTGTCGGCTGATCCGCCATCATGCCGCCCATGAGAACGAGAACGCGATAATTCGAGAGGCATCCGTCGTTTACCATCCGATCATCGACGACGTCGAAGTTCGCTACTTCTCGCACATACGCTCCCGCCTGTGCAAAAAGCGGCGCGAAGCCCTCATTCGGTTTGAGGCGTTGGGACTCTGCGGGGTAGAACATCGCTACATCCACTATCGGCTTTTCAGTAGTCAGAAATTTGCCGTAACGAAAGTAGATGTCCCTATTGGCGACCGCTGCATTTTGCCAATCGAAAAAACCTCTCGCCCCCTGCGAAGCCGCTTCGAAGATGCGCTCGACGCTCTGCGCGGCAGTCATTTCCGTGGAAGGCTCAGACCAGAAAGGGACCTCGTAGAATCGGCAGGCGCTCCCTATTCTGCCGAACATCGTGGCGGCATTGTCCGGGAAAGGCTTTAAACCGCCGTGCTTTGATCGAACTCCAGCGTTGTATTTCGCAGCGATCTTCGGAATGAGGCTATTGTCAGCTCCGGATCGAGGGTTTTCATCTCCGAACCCGGCTGAAACAAGCAAGGGCATTTTTGGAAAAATTTTACGAGCGGACGCAAGATTCGTCCCTACCGCCGCGCCGACCGCGTTCAGATACCAATCCGTAAAATCCAGCCACTCTCTTCTAGCCTCGCTTCGAGGAGCGACAGGAAACTCTATCTCTTCCAGTTTCTTAAAATCACGCTTCCAGGCGGAGTTGATTGTGGCGATAGAACCGTATTTCATCAGCATCGCCGCTTTGAAGTCAGCGCGAGCGAGCGGGTCGTCGCACCACCAACCGATGTGATCGTGCAGGTTTCCGAATCGTTGGTTCCAAGCCTCTTTCTGAGTTGCATCGTAGATTTTCGCGCCCGACATCAGCCCGGCATCCCCGAAATCGCCATGAATTCCGACGAGGAAAAGAGATGGAGAGGCAAGTTTTGAAGCAGGATTAGCGATCTCAGGTTTTGCGGAAGTGAACTCTCTTGCAAGAGCGGCGTAGCCTCTCTCAATAAATCCCGTCCAGTTCGGATCCCATATTGAGAACGCCTCGACAGTTTTTTTGTCTTCCAGGCATTGGAGGCGCGTGAATGGAACCATTTGCCGATACCATTTCGGGGGGAAAGCGAAGTGGGGCGAGTAAGCCCAATCCAAACCAAGGGTTTTAGTCGAAATGCGAGGAGTCCCGAGAGCCGAAAAGTCCCACCGATTTAATCTCGCTTCTTCGGTGGAGAGCGGATCGGAGTCGGTTTGAAAAAGGGTGAAGCCGGATTGAGCCAGCATCTGCATGTCCGATGGGGAAGAGGCGATCGAGCTGAGAATCATTCGGTTTGAAGCGATGAGCGAGAGGGGAGTATCGCCGACTCTGACAGTGTCGGGGCGTTCCCACAGTCGCACCAGCCGAGAGGCGTCCGGCTGAGGCACGCTTTGCAAAGCGCCCCAGACTCCTCCGCCTGCAGGAGCCAGTTCGACGACGGGACTCCATTTGCTGTCGTCAGACTTGAAAGCAGTCCATTCCGGCGGGACTCGCTGACTGTAGTGCGTCTCCTTATTGGAACCGATGACCAGAGTCTTGTTTCCCGGCAATTTGACGACGAATTTAAAGAGGAGTCCGCCAGGCCCACCTGTGTTGACGCATTCTATTGCCAGCAGATTTTCCCCGGCAAACGCCGCCTTCGTTACATCCGTTTCGAAAACTGCGCTAAAATCGGCGCCCTGAGCGATAGGCGCTTTGATCTCATTGAAATAGGCTCGAAAACTGTCGTCTGCGCTGATGAATAGCTTCACGGATACGAAGTTTTTGGGGAGATTGAAGCGCCTGCGAAAGAAAACTGTCTCCGGCGCTCCACCCGGCTTGTCCGCCCAAACCCAGTTCCAAACCGGCAGGGCGGAGGGCGCGACGACGGGGGGTATAGGCGAAACTCGCTTCTCCTGCCCGAAAGCGCCGCAATCATTCCCGGTGAACGCAAGGAGACAAAAAGCGAACGAGCAAAAATATCGATTTATCTGAGTTAAGTTGCCAGATTTCATACTGAAGCTATTCCGTATCCCGCTTGCTTTTTCCTGCTTGCGATATTGATGTCCGCTCCAAAAAACTGCTTAATTAAATCGTGACTATGATCTCATCGAATCGAGTCCACAATCGACCAAAATTGGTTTGGATAGGCGGAATAATTTGCAAGATACCTTGCGCATGCAGGAAGCTGGGAAGTTCAACCGAAGCTTCCGCAAAGTTCAGGCGTCTCAGTTTGACAAATAGATGGAAGAATCACATTCAATTGCACGAAATACGCAACTATGTGCATCCGCGCCAACATGCGGAAATTCGGCATTGACGCTTTTCAAATCGTAATCCGTTTCAAGACAAGCGACGATTTGTTCGCTTGTCGGACGAATAGTCATCATGCGGCGGTTCACACGAAATGAATCTCAGCCATGAAATCTTCCGCCTTCGTCCCTCATTTTAAGCTTGCGACTTGCCGGACGCAACGCCCAGGACGCGACGCACAAAATTAGAAAAAAGAGCGGAGCCAGAGCGGCGGCTCCCTCGCCTTGAAAAAGATGAGAGGCAGTCGCGCCGGTGAGAACGAAGAAGAATCCGGCATATGCCCACTCTTTCAACAGCGGCAGTCGGGGAACAGCAATGACAATCGCCCCTGCAAGCTTCCAAAAACCCAGGATGGATGCAAAATAAGCCGGGTAGCCCAGATGAGCCAACCTGGAAATGACATCCGGGTTGTGCGTGACATGCAGGAACCCGCCGATGACGAAACTGATCGGACCTAAAACGGTTGTTATCCAGTACGCGATATTCCTGATTCGATCTTTTCGGGTAGTTTGATTTTCGCTATTGTCGATCATGAATTATTTTCCTTCGGGTTGCTAAGAAATTGATGTAAAATTGATTTCAAATCGCTTTTGTCGCTTTCCTACACAATCGGGTAAGTCCGAATGAGTGCAAACCATACGATTATGGCATGACAAAGCCTTGTTTGCACCGCATCTGAATCGTCTGTACGTTTTCAAAATCAACTAATGGGTTTTTTTTCATTACGACGAAGCTGGCTTCGTACCCTTCCTTTAATTGACCGACTTTTCTCTTTGGGAAAATAAGTCGAGGAGTCGATTCAGACCAAATTTTCAGCAACTCAAGGTTGCTCCAGACTCCCAATCCGTTCAGGTGCAACGCCTCTTTCAACGAGTCGATTCCGTAGCTGTCCGTCCCGATCCCGAATGCAACTCCGGCTTTTTTCAGTAGTTTCAGGTTCCGGATCTGGTTTTCGTTCGCTTTGGTCCGAGTTGGCAGATCTTCGATTCCCTCAACGAGATTCGCTGTTGGAATGACCGTTACATGTCTTTTTGCCGTTAGCGCGGCGTCGGATTCAGTGAGTTGGAAGTCCCGAATATCCTCTGAGGACAAAATAAAATAACCGCAAAGATGTGCCATGATGTCTACGCCGGAAGCAAGCGCGTTGCGATAGTCTGTTGCAGTATCCACATGAGCCGCAACGCGCAGTCCCGATGCGTGCGCTTTTTTAACGATCCTCGGCAAGAGTTCGGGATC
>JAYVOT010000086.1:0-9654 GCA_043757795.1 Chthonomonadaceae bacterium
GCCCGCAGGTCGCCCGTCACCGCAGTTCTTTCGGCCTCAAGGTTGCCGACAGTTCCCGATCCGCCGTCTCCGCTTCCGCATCCAGTCAATATCAAAGCCGCCGTGATTGCCGCTCCGCCAAACAGCAGTTCGCGGCGAGTTGCAGAACGCCGACTTCCGATATCAACTAGCAATTCTATTTGTTTCGCATCGCCACATCGCTGCATCATATTAGCTTCTTAGTCGTGAATCGCTTCCAAAAGCAGTTCTATTGGAATAGGGATGCGGATTTGATCCGCACGGTTGCAGGATACGCGGCTAACGTCAAACAAACGTCAATTGAAATGTCAAGAAGTCGAAATCGAACAAAAGCCGGATTCACTTGGCGGTTCTACAGGTTCAATGAGAGATGAAGAGCTTCGTTCAGGGTCATTTTCGCCCCGACGTTCCAGAACTCACCCGCTAAGTCCGCACCTAATTGATCGACAATCGTCTGTCGGATCAAGTTCAGATAGTCGCTCTCCTCCTCATTCAAAGGGTCGTAGTTTTCCGACCAGAAACGCTCGACAAAACCCATCAATCTAGCTGCGACTTCATGCTTACCTACCTGGCAGAGGGGTTCCGGCAGGTTCCAGATGGCAAAAGCCTGGATATAGACATTCCCGAATGGGGCGGTTTTTAGAAGGCACTCTTGCCCGGCGGAAATCGACTCCGCCCATCGTTCCTGACGTGCGTAGACAGTGGCGAAATTTTGGTTCACCTTCGCGACGTAAGCCTCATTGTCCACTTCCAGCGCCAATTTTCTCGCCTCATCGTATAGTTTCAAGGAGGTTGGAAGATCGTCTCTCCCAATCGCAAGGCTAGCGAGACTGTCCAAAACGAAGACGTTGGACTGTTTGTCTTCAGCTTCGCGAAGCAAGATCAGCGCCATGTTCAGATACTGTTCCGCCAGGTCGAAATTTCTTATCCGGTTGTGCGCCACCCCCAACAAGCGATAGTTTGAAGCTAGCCAGGTTCGATCTCCGGACACTTCCGCGAGATGAAGCGCCTCTTCCAGCAAGACAATGTTGTCCTTCAAGACCTCTTCGCCTCGCACCATCCTGTTCTTGACGAATATCGTGAGAGCGTTCGCCCGGAGAGCAGGGTCCGAACCGGCGAGCAGGATCGCCTGCTCTGCCATTTGGATCGCCGACCCTCGATTTTTTGTCAATAGAGAGATGGAAGACGCCGCGCCAAGAGCGTTGATTCGAAGGCTCGCGTTTTCACTCGGAATGGCTAATGCGGAGTGCAAAAGCGACAGGCTCCTCTCTGGCCCGGCAAGAGATAGCAGATTCTCGCCTGCGGCGATGCAGAGCGAAAGCGCCATCTCGGAATCCTGCATTTCAATCGCCGTTCTGATAGCGGAAGAGAAGTTGTCGCACTCCTCGATCAGCGGCAAAAGCGATTTGCCGGCGACTCCCAACGCCAACTTCAAGCAGGCCGTCTGATGCCTTCGCACTGCAGGGAGATAGGCTTCCTGTTCCATTTGAGCGATCAGAAACTCTCTCACGCTTTCCAATAGCCGGAATCGGGTTTTGCGGCTGTCTTTCTGCTCGCTGATGACAAGAGAATCCATCACGAGGGATTCGAGACGTTCTGCGGCGTCCGGCGCATCACAGACCTCTTTTGCAAGTTCAGCGGTCCATCCCCCTTTGAACACGGCAAGCGCACAGAGAAAGCGCCGCTGATCTATCGGCAAGAGGCGCCAACTGAAATGCAGGGTCGCAGAGAGAGAGCGGTGGCGTTGATCCTTGCTAGCGCCTCTTGTCGGGCGCGAAAGAAAGGTGAAACGATCTTCGAGCTGAGCCAACATTTCGGAAGGGGAGAAGGCGCGAATGCGGGAGGCGGCGATCTCCAGGGCAAGGGGCAGCCCTTCCAGTTTTGTGCAAAGCTCTACGATATCGAGGCGATTTCGTTCGTTGATCTGAAAACCGGGTCGAGCCGACTGCGCTCTATTGACGAAGAGGGCGATACCGGGGTTGAGCGCAGAAAGCTCCACCGTCTCGTTCGCCTCCGCAGCCGAAAGCGGCGAGACGACGATTTCGATCTCCCCGCTGATTCCCAATAGGCGGCGCGAGGTGATCAAAAGAGTGAGGAAGGGAAACTTTTGAAGCAGGTATTCGATCAGACTAACTCCGTCCGAGTCGGCGAGTTGTTCGAAATTGTCGAGGATCATCAGGGAGCGATAGGCGCTCAGAGAGTGAGTCAGCCTTTCAAGCGGAGAGGCGGGCGAGGGCGGAAGTTGGATCGCTCTCGCAATAAAATCCGGTATCTGCGAAGGCGCATTGCACTCCTCCAGCGGGACAAACGAGGTGATCGCAAACTTTTCGGCGCAGAGACGGGATATCTCCACTGCCAATCTTGTCTTTCCGACGCCGCCTATGCCGGTGAGAGAGACGAGGCGGTCTTTTTCGATGTGGGTTTTTAAGCGCAGACCCTCTTCCTCCCTGCCAAAGAACTCGGTGATGTATCCTGGCAAAGAGACGATTGTCTGGTTCGATCCGAACGAGCGAAAGGGCAGTCCGGATTGCTGGTTTTCAGATTCTGTTTTAAGTTCGGGTTGGCGCTCTCCAGCGAAGTCGTCAGGCAACGAGTCGAATAGATTCATCAACTCATAGCGTTTTGAGAGGATCCACTCGTCAAAAAATCCCGGCATGAATTCTCCGGAGTAGAGCGCCTTCGCCTTTGCGGATTGCCTGGATTTGCAATGTTTGACAAAATCGAGGACATCGCAAGAGAACGAACTCGGGTTCAGTTGGAGGGTGGTTTTGTCGGCGATAAGAACCGAGTTTTGGGGAATTCCCGGCGGCTCCAGCTGTTGGCGAAGGGAGTAGATGGACTGTCTGAGGCGATGCCGGGTCAGTTCCTGCGGCTGATCCGGCCAGATAGCTTCCGCCAACTCTTCTCTCGGAACCGGGTGATTCGAATTCAGCGCGAGGTATGCCAGAGCCGCGCCGGTGCGGCCGCTCTCGAAGTGATCGATCTTGAAGGAGCCTCGTGATATCGTCAAATTGCCAAGCAACTGCACATGCCAGATCATTCTCTCTCCCGCAAAATTCCTCTGTCACGACCTTTGACTTCTCCTTCGCAACTTCAAGATTGCAAGGGTATTCGGACAACGCATCTCTATTATAACCCAATTCGCCTTCCTACGCCAGATGGACGCGCGCAAGC
Source organism: Chthonomonadaceae bacterium (assembly GCA_043757795.1). Lineage (GTDB taxonomy): Bacteria > Armatimonadota > Chthonomonadetes > Chthonomonadales > Chthonomonadaceae > JAYVOT01. The sequence goes on from JAYVOT010000086.1 coordinate 3,193, forward strand.
AGACATGCGTCCGTGTTCGAAATGCCGAGTTGCAACCTTTGGAAGAAACCACGATCTGCTCATTTTCCATTGCATTCCGCACATGAGGAGGTTGAGAAGTTTGCTGGAAAACTCGTCGCTCTAGTTTTTACATTCGCCAATCTGCGCATTTTGACATGGCGTTCGCGCCCCCGACCCCACCTGTGCGGAGGAGAGCAAATGCGAAGCCTCCCCCATCCCCCTTTCTGTGCGGAGGGGAGAAGATGCTTGCGAGGCGGGAGGCTTGCGGCAGTCGCGCCCCGCGCCAGGGCGCGCCTCCGACTTTGGAGCAATCTTTTTGAACCATGATACCCATGATGAATGGATTAACATGATTTGCTGTTGGAGGCTTGCGGTCTACGATGAAAGTAGGGTGCGACCGGGACAGTCCCTGCAGTACCCAACAGATTGTCGCACTCCGGCAAGCTATTTGTCTGAACCATGATGCCCATGATTAGAGGATTAGCATGATGCTAGGGCGGGAGTCTTACTGTTGGTTCGGAATCATGAAAATCATTCAATCATGGGTATCATGGTTCAAACAGTCCCTCTTCCCGAACTACGCGCCCTTTAAAGCGCCTTGAAACGAAGTGAGCGGAATGAAGTCCGCGTCCGGCGGAGCTTCCATCGGTCCGAAATGCGCCCCGTCGGACTCCCCGATGGCGCCGGACGCCGTGGGTTCGATCAAGCGCACTCTGGCGATCGTTCCGCAAAGGTGCGACCCGCCTGTAAATTGCACTCGAATGTAGTTGCCGGTATAGCCGCTGAGGAGCGCGCCTCTTCCTGCCCTTTCCGTCGGCAACCCATTGAGTCTTACGTGAGCGTCATTGCCCGATGCGCCCTCTTCAGAGCCTTCCGGGCCGGCATCTTTCCCCTCGACCAATACTTCCAACTCTCTGCCGAGATAGCTTTCGATGAACTGTTTTTGAGTCTCGCGGCAGGCGTCTCCCAATCGTTTCGCGCGCTCCTCTTTCACCTTTTCCGGAACTTGATTGTCGAAATCCGCCGCAGGCGTATTCGGGCGAGGGGAGTATCTAAAAAGATGAGCGCGCGCGAACCCGACTTCTCGAACGACTTTCAAAGTGTTTTCGAAAGCCGCCTCGTCCTCGCCCGGAAAGCCGGTCATGATGTCGCTCGTGATAGCGAGATCAGGGATTCGTTCCTTCGCTGCGCGACATCTTTCGAGATAAAATTCTTGATCGTAGGGGCGGTTCATCGCGGCGAGCACGCCGTCATCTCCGCTCTGCAACGGGATATGCATGTGTCGGCAGAGCTTTGGTTCGGACGCGAACGCATCCAGCAACCTGTCCGTTACCTGCGTCGGTTCGATGGAGGAGAGGCGGACTCGCTCGATCCCCGGAACCTGCGCCAATCGCAACAAACACGCGGACAGATCGAAATCCGGCGGAACGCTGTCGCGAGTGAACCGGGGCGCGTCCGTTCCGAGGATCGGAATAAAGTTGTCTTGCCCATACGCCCCCACCAGCACTCCGGTAATGACGATCTCTTTATAGCCCTGTTCCGACTTGCGCTCCGCTTCCGCGACCAACTCTTCGATCGGGCGAGATTTCATGTACTTTCGAGTGAAGGGAATAGAGCAGAAGGAGCAAAAGACGTTGCAACCGTCTTGCACTTTGATCGTGGCGCGCGTGCGATGGCGCGGCGCAACGGTTGCATTCGGGAGCGCGTCGGCAACCAGACGCTCGCTCAGTTGCGGATAAGCGCTCATGACGATCAGGAGCGTTTCGAGTTTTCGATGATTCGGCACGACAAGCGTGACCTCGTCAACCGTCTCGTTTTTGATCTTCGCCATCTCGCCGTAACACCCCGTCATCACGACGATGGCGTCCGGGTTTTGCTTCGCGACTTTGCGAATCATGTATTGGGACTTGCGCTCAGCCGCCTGAGTCACGGAGCAGGTGTTGATGACATAGATGTCGGCAATCTGATTGAACTCGGTGATCGCGAAACCGCGCTCCTCAAAATCGTCGAGGATGCGCTGAGTTTCGTATTGGTTTACTTTGCACCCAAGTGTGGCGAACGCTGCTGTCGGCAAATGTTTTGTCTCTTTAAGTTTTCCCTGAAAATTTCTTTCACTATTTTACCATAGGCGTCAAGCGTTCAACCCGATTTCGACGTCAATCTGTCGATCCTTTTTCAAAACCGCTTTCTCCTGCAAAGTCGCAAATCCTAAGCGGATGCCTCCGATTGCAAACCGGAAGAAAGCTCCCGGCCTGCTCTTCCGAAATAGAGGCGCGATACGCAGAGAAAATGTCGCCTCCGTTTCCGGTTAGGCTCAAGGCATTGGAGTTAAGAGACGACAGCCTCGCAATAGCTATTTTCAGCCCGCCAATGAACCGCGATTCATTGGCGGGCTGACTGCATGTGCGAGCCTGAATGTACTGCAAGAATCTTCAAATGTTTTGTTGAAGAAAAGGAGAATCGTTATGCCTTCAGTCAAGATTTCGGGTCGGCGCGAGATTGCGGAAGAGACGTTGCGTATTGCGTTGGGCTATGCGGCGGCGGGCGTGCACGAGGAAGGCGCGAACAACCGGGGCGATCAGGTGGAGTTTTTTCAGAGCCTGTGGGGAGGAGCGCCCGGAGAATCCTGGTGCGCTTACTTCGTTTCGACCTGCTTCCTCAAAGCGTATTTGTTCTCCGAGGGCAAGCCTGCGACCCGGGAGAGCATGCGAAACCATGTCGGCGAAGTGAAGCGCTACTTGAGTTTCGGGGGATACTGCCCTGCGCTATGGCAAGATGCGAGGCGCCGCGGACTCTGGCGAACTGCAAGATTCACGCCCTCCCCCGGCGACTTCGTCCTGTTCGATTTTCAGGGGCAGGGCGAGCCTCACCACATCGGAATCGTCGTTGAGAAGACGCCCCTCACTCTGCACACGGTCGAGGGGAACACTTCCCCCGACCTGCACGGCTCTCAATCGGACGGCGACGGCGTCTTTGAGAAGCGCCGAAGCTCGCACCTCTTCGGCTACATTCATTGGACTGACGCGCATGGAGGTTAGCGACTCTTTCCAGTCACTTCGCATAGCAATCCGAAGTGAAAATCTTCGTGCAATACACTCCTGATTGGAATGACAATAAGCTGATCCTATCGTTCGATAAACCATTGATCCCTGACGACATGCCGCAAAATCCCGCAAATTCCGGTTCGCGTGTTTTATTTTTCTGGAGGAACTTTTAACTCTGCGCGTCCTGCAAACCGAATCGCTTTGCCGGACGGCGTGCCTTAATTTGCCCGCAAAAGTATCTGCAATGCTTGTCACGCCCTGCAAAATCCTACCGCTCCGGGAGGCCTGAGTTGTTCAAATTCGTAGTCGCCGTGTCAGGTTTTGAGATGGGAATAGAGTTTCCGCCAATGGCGCATTTGCAAAGGGCTCTGCCCGATGTGACGATTCCCAACGTTGCTGATTGGATTATTGCCCGAAGGGCTTCCCGCCGAAGGCGCTGTTGCGAAGCGGCTCTGCCCGTCGTGATAATTCGCAACGATGCGGCGCACGAACTTCCGCCTACCTCTCTTTCCCTCCAAATTTTGGGGCGGCGTTTCAGCGCCGGGGGTGCAAATAAAAAGGCAGGCGAGCAGCTCGCCAGGGACGCAGCTCGTGCGAAACTATCAATCTGTCTCCCCATCATCTTCATGAGAACGGGAATGTAGGCAGGTGAGAGCGTAGGCAATTCAGCCTTCAAACGCCCCATCTCATTAAGCGAAAGGAGGTAATTTTTGCGGATTGTGATTTAGAGGTTCGTTTGATTGCAGATACTCCCGGCAAACCAGTTTGCCAGTCGCGTAATTGAAGTACAATAGCGCCAAGAACCGAACGACTAGCGAATCCGCCAAAGTATGCTACTCTAATTTCAGGAAACCAGACGAGGATGAAGCCATTGGGAAAACAATCAGGTAAGCATATAGCGTTTGGCTGGTACGGTGGGAAATACAGCCACCTTGACTGGTTGTTGCCCTTGTTGCCAGAGGCAACGCATTTTTGCGATGTGTTCGGCGGATCAGCCGCCGTTTTGATCAATCGCACCCCTGCCCCGGTCGAAACCTACAATGACCTCGACTCGGAATTGGTCATTTTCTTCCGGGTGCTGAGAGACCGGAAACAAGCGTTAATTGAAGCTATCGGCCTCACGCCTTTTTCCCGCGAGGAATTAGCGAGAGCCTGCACGGAGCCCACCGAGGACCTGTCAGACCTGGAGCGGGCCCGGCGTTTCTTTGTCAGGGCCCGCCAGGTGAGAACGGGGCTCGCCCAGACCGCCAGCGCCGGACGTTGGGCCCATTGTCTTCTCACCAGCAGGGCGGGCATGGCCGGGGCTGTTTCCCGGTGGCTAGGCAGCATCGAAGACCTCTCAGCCATAGCGCAACGCCTTTTAAGAGTGCAGATCGAGAATGCCCCGGCCCTCGAAATCTTGAAACGCTATGACAGCCCGGAGACCCTGTTTTATTGCGATCCTCCCTATGTCCATGACACGCGCGGCGACTCCAATGCTTACGGATACGAAATGACCGACAGCGATCACCGGGAACTCGCCAGGGCCCTGAACCGCGTTAAGGGCAAAGTCGCGTTGTCGGGCTATCACGGCCCCCTGTACGACGAACTTTACAATGACTGGTGGCGCGTCGAGGCCGACCCGAAGCTATGCCATAGCGTCAAGAAAGAACGCACGGAAATCCTCTGGCTAAACTACGACCCGACCGATATTGTCAGGGGCGGTCAACAGCTACGCCTGTATGAGAAACGGGAAAGCGAGTATCAGTGTCCAACAACGAAGTCCGAGGCCTCCTTGACGACGCTCTCCGCCGGGTAGAGGGATCGACCGCTATCTCCGTGCTTGCCGATCCTGAAATCAGCGCCCGCGTTGAGATCGTCGCGCGGAACCTGCAAAACCGGGCGGCAGTTCGCCTGGTGCTTTCCTGTGCTTTATCTAAGACCCATCAACCCAGCGTAGATATTCGCAAGCCTTATACCGAGATCGGCGGCGATGACAGCTTTTCAGGTCGAACCTATGATGAGGAGCATTTAGCTCCGTTCATCACCGACAACCGCCTGCCGTGCAATTCCACTACGGCATTTTTGACACCTGCTCTGCGGAACCGGAACGCAACCCTTACGCCCGATTTGAACTTGTTAGGGCGACCGCCGATAGTCTATCAGGCCGCCTTGCAGCTTCTTACCGACGTACACAGCGGAGCGATGACCGCCGGGGACCTGCTTGCCGAAACCATACGTTTGCTGATTGTGGTACGCGAAGAAAAGCGACAGCGTATGGACACTCTGCTTGCAGGCATTCGGACAAATGAAGGAGCGATGCCCCTTTCCGCCGAAGGGATCGCAACGCTTGTGGAGCAGCATCTTCGCCTGCCAAATACGAGCCGCCTTCCTGTTCTTATTGTTGCGGCAGCTTACGAGGCCGGAGGCATTCAGCTTGGCGAACGCATACGACCCCTCGAAAGCCACAATGCCGCCGACAGTCAAACCGGCTCTATAGGCGACATAGAAGTCACACTGATCGGCGACGACCGGATCGTAACCGGCTATGAGATGAAGAAGAAACGGGTCACGCGCGGCGATATAGAGATCGCTTTGCAGAAGATCGTTGAACGCGACATCCGGAACTATATTTTTATCACAACCGACGCAATTGCCCCTGAGATCAAAGAATATGCCGCCAGCCTTTACGAAAGGACCGGCGGGGTTGAAATCGTCGTGCTGGATTGTATCGGGTTCCTCCGGCACTTCCTGCACCTGTTTCACCGACGGCGCGGCGCTTTCGTGGAAGCATACCAACAGCTTGTTCTGGATCAGCCGGAAAGCGCCGTCGGCCATCCGCTCAAAGAAGCATGGCTTGCACTCCGCCAGGCAGCGGAAATCCGCCCCGACGTTGAAGAGGAATAAAATCCGCGCTACTCCTGCTTTTCAGATTCATTTTTGCACGCTTATAAATACGAATTTTCATACGCTCAAAAATACATCGAAAAGGTGAATGGTTATCGCGATAGCCAGCTGCAAAGGCGGCGGCGGAAAGACAACGACTGCCGTACGTCTTCCGGCAGAGGGCAGTAGGGCATCGCGTTTCCTCTCTCGAATAAATCTAAAAATGACAAAAACCCCGCTCATGAGGTGAGCAGGGTTCGCAGAGGCGAAGCGATTCCCGTCGGGGAGGTCTTATGACGCCCGGAGACCTCCGGGTAGAAATAAGGAGGGGTTCACCTACTATACATTGGGAACGAGATTATACGCATGTCTACTTAAAAAAGAGGCAAAACACGGTAATTGCGCCTGAAAAAGTCCGTTTTCGGTTCAGGGTTTCACTCACTGATGTTATGCAGACCTGACGACAAAATGATTTTTTCGAGAGCGCTTTTGAATCCCATGACTAAAGTCACGGTCTCGGTGGCGCTTCGCGCCGTATGTCCTCCGGACATGA
>JAYVOT010000087.1:0-2612 GCA_043757795.1 Chthonomonadaceae bacterium
GCCCGTTCTGCCGCAGATATTTCAGAATCAAGTCCTCAAAAGGCAAGTTTGTCGAGGTTCGCAAATAGTCGATTCCATAGCGATTTGCGAATGTTTCTATCTCGGAACAAAACGCATTGAAAGTCTGTTTGTAGCGTGTAAGCAGCTGAGGGTTGACGCTCATCTCCTTCGACTCTCCTGTTTCGCTGTCGATGATTCGCAAGTCTCCAAGAAGCGTCGGGTTGATTTCATCCTCGGAGAGAACGTGTATCAGCGCGACCTGGTTTCCGCGTGCAAGGAGCGATTTGACGCCTTCCTGCCACTTGGGATCAAAGAAATCCGAGAGAACGATCGCGATTCCTTTGTGGCGAACTGTGGCGGAATATCGCCTCAGAGAGGCTGCAAAGCCGGTTTTCCCTTCTGCCGAAACGGTTTCAAGGTACCTGAAAAAAGGGGGGACGCCTCCTCTGCCGCGCTGCGGAGGGAGCGGCTTGCCTAAAGACTCGGAGTAGGTCTGCACGCTCACCCGGTCATAGTTCGTCAGGCTGATGTAACCAAGAGCCGCCGCCACTCGAATGGCGTAGTCCATCTTTTTCGGGTTGCCGAAACTCATGCTCATGCTGCTGTCCAATAGGAGGGCGAGATAGAGGTCTTCTTCTTCCACAAACAGCTTCAAAAACATTTTGTCGAGGCGTCCGTAGGTGTTCCAATCGACGTAACGAAGATCGTCACCGAGGGCGTACTCTCGATAATCGGCGAACTCAATGCTCGTTCCTCGTTTTAGCGAACGCTTCTCCCCTTTCATCTGACCTGAAAAAGGTCTTCGAGTCACAAGAGTGAGTCGCTCCAGTTTTTTCAGAAATTTCGTATCGAGAATGGCGCCTGGGGGCATTTCAAGCTTCTCCTGTCTGATTGGAAGGATAGTGGAGATTCGCGTGGCTGTGCTGTCTGATTTCTTTCAGGAAAGCAGTATACTTAAAGATATTACCGAATTCGCGCTTCGCAGGTTTCACCATCTTGCAATCAATCGACTGGAAGTTGTGAAGATTTTGTCGCAAGGATTGAATCGTGACACTATAGAGAGCTTTAGTGCGGATCGTAAAAGTTTTGGAGGAGAATAAAATGCAAAGAAGACCTTTTGGCAAGACCGGAATCGAACTGTCCCTGGTAGGCTTGGGCGGTGTAGCGCTGGTGGACAAGACTCAAGAGGAGGCGAACGAGATCGTTGCAAACGCCTTCTCGAAAGGCGTGAACTATTACGACGTAGCGCCGAGCTACGGACGAGATCAGGAGACTGAGATCAAATTGGGACCTGCTCTCAAGCCCTACCGTGATCAGGCGTTTCTCGCCTGCAAGACGACTCGTCGAGACAAAGAAGGAGCGAAGGCGGAGTTGGAGCGCTCACTGAAGCATCTTGAAACGGATCATTTCGACCTCTATCAACTTCACGCAATTACGACAAAAGAGGAAGTGGATCAGGCGTTCGCGCCCGGCGGCGCGATGGAAGCGGTTTTGGAAGCGCAACAAGCGGGGAAGATCAAGCATATCGGATTCAGCGCCCACTCAGTCGAAGCGGCGTTTCTTGCGCTGGACTATTACGACTTCGTTTCCGCGCTCTTCCCGATCAACTTCGTGAACTTTTTTCAGGGCGGGTTCGGTGAACAGATCATCGCGAAAGCCGAAGCCAAAGGCACGGCGCGACTGGCATTGAAGGCTATGGCGAAAACCAACTGGAAAGAGGGACAAGCACGCCCATTCCAACACTGTTGGTATGAGCCTATCTCCGATCCCTATTTCTCCGAACTGAGCTTGCGCTGGACTCTCTCTCAAAAAGTTACCGCGGCTGTCCCGCCGGGGCATCAGGGTCTTTTTGAAATGGCGGTCGAGTACGCCTCGCGCTTCACTCCGGTCACGGCGAATGAAATTGCCGAGCTTCGCAACTACGCGGAAGGACTGCAACCGCTGTTTAAGGCAGCTTGAGAGCCGCGAGAACGCTTCAGAGGCGAGTACGCGAAAGAAAGACCTGGGAAAAAGTTTACGAATGAGACTACTCAGCCTGTTTATAAAATACTGCTTCGCTATGACTTTCAAGTCTTCGGATTAAGGAAGCAACCGGAGAAGAGAGTTTTATATGGCACTTAAATGCCTGACGCACCCGCCTTTCGGCGGGTGCGATTTCCTTACTTCTTCAAGTTTTTCTTGTTGACAGAGAGGATCGTTTTCATGGCGGATTCGAAGTTCTGGAATTCTTCGGATTTAGGAGAAGGCAATGTAGTTACCCTGCCATTCTCAATGGGCTTGGGAGTATCTTCGAGTTGGGTTGACCGTCCTGATGAGCAGAACATCCCGGCAGCGATGATTTGCAATTGCCGAATAGTTACGGCGGGCATAAGTTTTGACAAACAGTGGAAGAAGGGTAAAATATTCATGGGCTTTCTTGCCTCTCGATGTTTTTTTTCGTAAATGACTATTCGAGAAGGAAGCCCATAATCACTTGTTTATCAACTCACTTTTTTTGGCGAAGGTATTGTGATAAACTGGACTTTAGCCATTTTTAGGCTGCCCTACAGAGTGTTGCTACCATATGATCCCAGATTGTTGCTGGAATTAGGCGCATGTCGCCCTCAAATAGC
>JAYVOT010000088.1:0-2607 GCA_043757795.1 Chthonomonadaceae bacterium
AACCTATCAAATCGACCCTAAAGAAGCGGTTCAAAACGCAGTGAAACTTATGCAGGCTGGAGCGCAAGCTGTCAAAATTGAAGGCGGAGCCTATTTGACTGAGACTGTAGAACGAATGACGAACGCCGGAATCCCAGTCATGTCTCATTTAGGACTTACTCCGCAATCATATCATCTGCTCGGCGGTCACAAGTCGCAGGGAACCGATCCGGCGGCGGCGGCGAGAATCCTTGAAGACGCGCTCGCTCTTCAAGAGGCGGGGGCTTTCGCTATACTGCTTGAAGCGATCCCGGCAACCCTTGCTGAGGACATCACCAAACAACTGCGTATCCCAACTATTGGAATCGGGGCAGGACCAGGATGCGACGGAGAAGTGCAGGTCTGGCACGATATTCTAGGTATTCCACCCGGTAAAGAGTTGCGACACACGAAGCGATTCGCCGAAATCGGCGACACGATCGAGAACGCCCTTCGCGCCTACGCTTCAGAGGTGCGCGAAGGGTCATTTCCCACGAAGGAGAATAGCCTCTAGCATGCGAACGTTTCAACACATTGCCGCTTTGCGAACCTATCTGCGCGTTATGCGAGACGAGGGAAAGACAGTAGGATTAGTCCCGACTATGGGGGCGCTGCATGAGGGGCACCTGAGCTTATTCAATAGGGCGAAAATCGATTGCGACCTTTCGGTTGCAACTATCTTTGTGAATCCGACTCAGTTCGGGCGAAACGAAGACTTTGGCGCCTACCCTCGCGACCTCAATAATGACCTTCAACTCGCTTCGAACGCTGGAGTAGGGGCGGTTTTTCACCCTTCCGTCGACGAACTTTATCCTGCAGGATTTCAAACGACGATCGCTCTCCCTCAGATATCTTCTATGCTCGAAGGAGCTTATCGCCCCGGACATTTTGAAGGAGTCGCCACGATAGTCAACAAACTCTTCAACATTGTGCAACCGAATCGCGCCTATTTCGGCATGAAAGACTATCAACAATTGACGGTGATTGAGAGGATGGTTTGCGATCTAAATCTCCCTCTTGACGTCGTCGCGATTCCAACGATGCGAGACGGGAACGGGCTTGCGCTCTCTTCTAGAAACAAATATCTTTCGCCTGAAGAAAAAAATGCCGCTTTTGTTCTGAACAGAACTTTAAAGAAGGCGGAAGCGGCACTGCTTGACGGCGAGACTGATCCCGCAACTCTTTTAGCCTCTCTCAACGAAGAGATCGACTCCGAGCCGCTCGCGAAAAAAGATTATCTGGAGTTGGTCAATCCGGAAACCCTTCTACCCGTGTCCACGCTTTCGAATGCAACGACGCTGGTCGTAATGGCGGTTCGCATAGGCAATACGCGGCTCATCGACAACCAACTTGTCGCGCCCGCCGGAATAAAGCCTGTCAGATTCAAGAAACGCGAGACGTCATTCTGATTTTGCAGGGAGCGTTGCTTCTCGCCATTAGATTCGCATACGACCGACGGCTCCTTATGAGAGGTTTTGCCATTGGGAGTCAGTGAGTCTTTGTCTTACAACGATGCGTGCGCTTCTCATAAAATCGGTTGATTTCCGAGTATTCCAAAATTGGACACTAGTCTGTCCTGTGCAACATGACTTTTTAACCAGGGAGGTATGGATTGGCTCCGGACCGCGAAAAAAATGAGCAAGACCTCTCCCTTTCAACAGCGACGCCTCTTGAAGCAAAAGCCTCCGCCGGACTCACAATTAGAGCGCTGATAGTCGCTGTCATTTTCACTCTCCTTGCAGGACTGTGGATCAGGCAGTCCGAAATCGTCGCTCTCGCCACACAGGTGAGCGAGTCCATCCCGGCTATCCCCGGTCTTGCCGCCCTAGTTTTCCTCATAATCGCCAACTTCGTCCTCCGAAAAATACGAAAATCGGCAGTTTTTAGTCGTGCCGAGATGCTCGTAATCTTCCTTTTCGTTACTGTCGCAAGCACGGTTGCCGGCATCGGGGTGACTCAGTTTCTCTTTGCTTTGATGACGACTCCCTACTACTTCACAGAAAACGGCATAGGAAAAAACATTCCGCACCTTCCAAAGTGGTTGCTGGTTCATGATCCTGTCGCGATCAAGCATTTATATGAACGCGCTCCCGACGGTCAAGTTCCCTGGAATCTGTGGTTACAGCCGATGGGACTCTGGATCCTCTTTTTCCTTGCGCTTTGGATCACTCTTTACTCGCTCATGACTCTTTTTTACAGGGCATGGAGCGAAGACGAACGGCTGGCATTTCCTCAGGTCTTCATTCCTCTTGAGATGACTGGCGGCGAGGACGGCAACGCGCCCTTCTTCAAGAACAAACTGATGTGGGCCGGCTTCGCAATCGCAGGGGTCTACAACTTCATCAATATCGCCCACGCCCTCAATCCAACGATTCCCGCTATCGGGAAGGAGCTGGACCTCACCCAGAACGGCACAGTCGCCCTTTTCACCGCGCCGCCCTGGAGCGAGATCGCCCCGCTGAAGTTCCAAATTCGTCCTGAAATGGTCGGACTTGGCTACCTTGTTTCAACGGAAATCAGCCTGACAGCCTGGCTAACGTTCTTTCTACTCAAAATCGCTGCCGTCATAGGGGTTTCGATGGGCGTCAC
>JAYVOT010000089.1:0-2603 GCA_043757795.1 Chthonomonadaceae bacterium
CAGAGATTTTCCAGGTGACGGGTCCCATCCGACGCACAGCGGCTCAGGTGGCGAGTCAGGGTTTCGTCGTGATCGTGCCGGAAATCTATCATGAGTTCGAGTTTGCAGGAAGCGTTTTGCCGTACGATGAGGCAGGAGCGGCGCGAGGCAACGAACTCAAGACGACGAAAGCGGTCTCGGCTTACGACAGCGACTCTCGCGCTGCGCTCGACTTTCTGAAGATGCACCCGAACTGCACCGGCAAATTAGGAGTATTAGGAATCTGCATCGGCGGACATCTCTCCTTCCGTGCCGCAATGAATCCGGACGTTCTCGCGGGAGTCTGTTTCTATGCGACGGACATCCACAAACGCGGGCTTGGCAAGGGCATGAACGATAACTCCCTCGACCGTATCGGCGAAATAAAAGGGGAGATGCTGATGATTTGGGGTCGGCAAGACCCGCATGTTCCGCAAGAAGGGCGCACCCTTCTCTATAACGCCATGAACGCCTCCGGAATCTGCATGCAATGGCACGAGTTCAACGCCGCGCACGCTTTCCTCCGCGACGAAGGTCCCCGCTACGACCCCGCGGCCGCGCAAATCAGCTTCAGCATGGTTTTCGAACTCTTCAAACGCAAGCTAGGTGAGGGCGACCTTCGAGCGGCGCCCTCACCGGAAGCGCCTCAGTCAAAGCATTAGTTTTTTGTTTGAACCATGATGGCAATGATTAGAGGTTTAGCGTGATTCTGAGGTTGGAGTGACATTGTTGGGCAGCATCATGAAAATCCCTTAATCATGGGTATCATGGTTCAAACAAAAGGAATTACGCCCCCAACAAAGGAAACCAATGGCGAGACTTCAAACCAAATACATTTGTCAAAGTTGCGGCTACGAATCTCCCAAATGGTTGGGGAAATGTTCGGAGTGCGATTCGTGGGACTCTTTTACGGAGGAAGTATTCGTAAAAGAGAAAGGCGTCGGGGCGATCGCGCAACGCGCGATGACGCGACCGACAGGCATCGTTCCTTCCGGCGAGGGCGCTCCGATTCCGATCACGCAAGTTGAGATGAAAGAGCACAATCGCTTACTCACCGGGATCGGAGAGTTTGATCGAGCGCTTGGCGGCGGCATCGTGCCGGGCGGCGTCATGCTCGTCGGCGGAGACCCCGGCATAGGAAAATCCACCTTGCTCACTCAAGTGGTTCACGCGATTGGAAAGAGCGCGGGGAAAGCTCTCTATATCTCAGGCGAAGAGTCGGCTCAGCAGATCAAGATGCGAAGCGCCCGGCTAGGGGCGGAAGCTCCGGAATTTCTCGTCAGCGTAGAGACCGATCTCTCCCTCATTCTGCACTACCTAAAAGCGGTTCAACCCCAACTCGCCGTCATAGACAGCATTCAGACTATCTCAGACTCAAGCCTCGAATCAGCCCCCGGCACCGTCAGTCAGGTGCGGGCGTGCGCGACCCATCTAGCGAGGTTCGCAAAAAGTTCAGGCGTTCCCGTCGTGCTAATCGGACACGTCACGAAAGAGGGCAGTCTCGCGGGACCCCGAGTTTTGGAGCATATAGTCGACACCGTGCTCTATTTCGAAGGCGATAGACACCACTCCTATCGACTGTTGCGAGCGGCGAAGAATCGCTTCGGATCGACGGACGAACTTGGCATTTTCGAGATGCAGGAAACCGGACTCGTAGGAGTGGACAACCCCTCCGCGCTCTTACTTTCCGAGAGGTCGGAGGGGGGGAGCGGATCAGCAGTCGCATCGACTCTGGAAGGCTCGCGCGCGCTTCTGGTGGAAGTGCAGGCGCTGGTTGCGAGGTCGAATCTGGCAAGTCCGAGACGAGCAGTCACGGGAATGGATCCCAACCGAGTGAACATGATTCTTGCGGTATTGGAAAAACGAATCGGGTTGAAACTGGCGGAGCAGGACATCTACGTGAACGTCGCAGGCGGTATGAAGATATCAGAGCCGGCCACGGATCTCGCGACTGCAATCGCGATCGCCTCGAATTTTAGGGAGCAACCCGTGCATCCCACGACGATCTTGCTCGGTGAAATCGGGCTTGCAGGTGAGGTTCGAGCAGTCTCGCAACTCGAAAAAAGACTCAGGGAATCCGCGCGTCAGGGGTTCACTCGCGCTATTGTCTCTCGTCATAACCTCAACAAAATCTCTAAAATCGACGGGTTTAAGATTGAAGGAGTGGGGACTGTCCTCGACGCGCTCCGAGTTGCACTTAGTCCGCAGGTAGGATAGACTGAACCGAGAACCGAATTCTCTCGCCACATGAGTGAGATTTCTGCAACTATGGGAACGTTTGGTTTGTCTTTTGCACTGTGTGCGAATCTCGCCCCGAAACCACTTATCAGCGAGATGAATCACTGAATTTTACCGCATGCACCGCTGTTGACGCAGGTGATAGCGGATTAGAGCGTTTGTTGACCTGCATCGTCGACACGGCGAAAGCATTCGGATCGCTCCCAAAGATCGCTTCTCGATTCGAGTTTAGTTCGAGCGCGAGAAATCCCAATCCTAGAACCAAAAACAATCCGCTTACGACGTTTTTCTTCATTATCAACTCCCCTAGCAAAATTTAATATTCATAATTAGGGTATCGGCGAAGT
>JAYVOT010000090.1:0-9608 GCA_043757795.1 Chthonomonadaceae bacterium
ATCTATCTTCTGATAACAACAAAATCCGCTTACGACGAGAGCAAATTCACCCATAATACGGAGCGCAACCGATTGCGTGCAGAAAACCAGCTCCGTCAAAAAGCGGCTCGTTTAGGCTTCAGTCTGGTGGAAGTTCAAGCGGTTGAAACCGCTTGATAAGACGGATAAACAGGCTAAAACCCAGTATAATAGCGGGGAGTTACTTGGAAGAGGGTAGATTGCAAGGTTTCCTCATACATAACGTGGTGTCGATGCGGGCGGAGCCGAACTCGAGAAGCGAGCAGATCAGTCAGGGAATCATGGGCGACGCCGTGACAATTATTGAGAACGGCGAGAGCTATTCCTACGTCAAAACCTGGGGCGACTACGAAGGGTGGATGTTGCGTAGCCAGATCAAGGTTTGCGAACCCGGGCAGGAGTTCGATGCCCCTCGGTTTGCAACAAGGCTTAGAAGAACGTTGGATCCGTTGACCACTGTTCGTTCCGCGCCTGGTATTGGTGCGGGCGTTTTGACTCTACTGCCTTTTTGGACGCCTTATTACAAGGTCGAAGGAGAGCCGGGCGAGCGCAAAATCCTTCTGCCGGATTCCTCTTACGGCTATTTGGAAGAACCGAATTCGAGCCGTATTCAGCCTCACAAGCGCGACGTTCGTCTTGCAAGCGAGTTGGCAGGCCAGTTTGTCGGCGTTCCCTATTTGTGGGGCGGATCGACACCCTTCGGCTTCGACTGTTCCGGATTTGTCCAAACTCTCTACAGAGCTATCGGCGTAGTACTCCCAAGAGACGCTTACCTGCAAGCCGATTCGCCGCATGGAACTCGGCTCAATGAATTGGAAACTCCTATTGCAGGAGATCTGGTTTTCTTTCTAGGACGAAAAGACCCTCGAAACAGGGGCGTCACTCATGTCGGGATCGCCCTGAACGATTTGGTATTTATGCACGCATATGGTAAAACAGGAGTCATTCTAAGCGCCTTCAACGACCCTGAGATCAAAAAGAGTTATGAATTCAAGGGTTCCTGGCGTCTAAATGAATTAAATGAGTTATAGACCGAATAATGATGACATCCGAAGTTTCCAATAATATAAAATCCGGCCGTCCTTCGGCGCTTCCATCCGTGAAGATACTAGGTCTTTCCGTCAATAATCTAACGATGGATGATACTCTGGACAAGCTCGAAGAATTCGTACGAATTGGCGAACCGCATCACGTCATCACAGCGGACTCCTCCATGCTCGTTATGGCGCAGAGCGACCTCTCTTTGCGCGAGATCATTCAAACCGCCGATCTTGTCACTCCCGATAGCTCCGGGGTCTTGTGGGCGGCGCGAAAACTTAAAAGTCCTTTGAAAGCCCAAATATCCGGTGTCGTAATTGGCGAAAAGCTCTGCGAGCGGTCTGCGAAATCCGGTTTCACCCTCTTTTTTCTGGGTGCGGCTCCGGGAGTTGCAGCGCAAGCGGCGGAGATAATGCAGGCGAAATATCCCGGTTGCAAAGTTGTCGGAACTCAAGACGGTTTTTTCAAGCCGGAAGAGACTGAAAAAATCATCGACAACATCGCTCAATGCAAACCGGATGTTCTTCTCGTGGCGATGGGCATTCCTAAACAGGAAAAATGGATCGCCCAATTCCGGCACAGTCTGGGAGTTTCAGTCCTGATCGGGGTTGGAGGAACATTGGATGTGCTCTCCGGAACGACAAAGCGTGCGCCTTCTCTCTTCCAAAAGTTGCGTTTGGAATGGCTTTGGAGAGTCGTATCGAATCCGAGCAAGATCAGCAAGGTAAGATTACTCCCGGTTTTCGTAAGAATGGTCTTGAAAAACGGTCACGAATTCGTATGATTCGCTTGAATTAACGGCTATGAAAATACTTGTTTCTCAAATTTTTTCAATGAAAGGCGTTTGTCCTTGATTTTTAGTGGTTTTTTTTCTTGTATGAAGGTAAAATGCTACAGTTGCAGAATATACTTATGACTTCGCTAAAAATTTCCAACATTTTCTATAATGCAATCTTCTTGCCTGGACTTAAGAATTAGTCAGGATTTACGATGCAAGAACGTTTTATTTCTGTTCTTATGAGAGAGTTTTTCGTCCAACCATAATAGACGGCAAGAAAGGCGGATGTATGTCGCTTCGAAATCTTATTCAACCCATCGCGTGTACTGCTGGCGTTCACGATCAACCCCCCTCCAGGCAGCCTCCGGGTCCCATTGTGGCGACTTGTCCTTGTTGCGGCAAAACGATCTATGCCTACGGCCTCTCCGGACACGGAGTAGGAGTCTATCCGACTTTGCTTCTGCCCAACTTCCCAAAAGTGATCGGGGCTTTGCCGCCCGCCCGACCTATATAGTTTCAACTTTTGCCTTGCCGACAATCGGCATTCCGTGCGACTCAAAAAATAATTGACGTCTGGTTTGCGATTCAAATTACATGGAAGTGACTGTGCAGGACTCTTTCTCCGATAGCTCCCAATCTCTCCTCCGCCTCGGCGTTGCGAGCGGCTCCATAGCGCGATTTCGCTATGGAGCCGCTCTTTTTGCCAACCCGTCTTTAAAAGTCGTCGCTATCGTCGATTCAGACCCCCGTCGTCTTCGCACATGGGCGCGCGAATTCGGCAAAGAGACCTCTCTCTTCACAAATCTCAAAGAAATGCTGGAACTTTCGGCAACGAACCCTTCGCCACCGGATGTGATACTTCTGGACGCGCCACTTTCGGATCGCCCTGCCGCGCTTGAAGCGATTTTCGCCGCAGGGACTTGTAGAGGCGTTCTCTGCCCGCCGCCATTCTCGCCTACCCTGGAAGAGACTGACGAACTTTTAAAGCAGGCGAACGAGGCGAGAGTGACGCTTTTCCCCGCTCTGCCCCGGCGACACGACCCAATATTCAAACAGGCTCTTGAGTTGGCGAAAAGCGGAATGCTCGGAACCTTGTTGCAGTTGAGGTGCGACTGGAGTTTTCCGTTCAGCCACCTTTTAGGAGTCGAGTTGGGAGCCGACCTTCATGCGGATCACTGGAACTCGTTGCTGCCTTACATAGCGACTCAGACAGCGGATACCTGTAGAGCCTGCTTCGGGGAGACCCTGAGCGTGAGCGCAGACATCGACGTGTTTGAGGAGAGCGCTCTGGGCAACAGTAGAAAACCAGCCGACACCGCTAATCTCCTGGCGACTCTTTTGCTCAGTCACGCCGAAGGCAGCAGCTCGTGCCATTTTTCTCGCTCGCGCTCCGTGCAATCGCATGAGCGGTATATCTTCTCCGGCGACACAGGTTCTCTAGAGTTGATCGTCAGTTCCGTCTCGCAAGACCCCGTCTGGTTGCCGTCGCTCATTCTGCACGAAAACGGCCAACGCCCCCAAATCGTCCCGCCTCCCGCTCGCTTCTTGCCGGATGACAACGCGCCCTACTTGAGAAACGTGGAGATGCTCTCGCGCTTCGTAGAGGCTGTTCTAGCGAACGCGGAGAACCTTGTTCAGGATCGAACCGCTCGCGCGTGTCAAGAAACCGTTCAAGCCGCCTACATGGCGCACGAAGAGAAGCGCAAGATGGCGCTCCCGCTCCGCCGATCCGCCGCGCCGAAGAGCAGAATAGCGCGGTAAAACCGCTTCATTCACTTAAGTTTCGCAGGAGGCGACAGGCTGTAGATAAAGCCCGGAATGAAACGTCTCGCTCAAACTGCGCCTCATATTGATTTTCATGGCAACTAAAAGCATTTCATCCTGTTGATCTTCTCCATCCTGTTCAAATATTCTTCCCCGCCTTTTTCAACTATTCTTTTGAGTAGGGAACCAGCTCTTGAATGGCGATTTGGACGTAGTCCAAGCAATTGATTTGTCCTGGAAGTGAGATCGAACCGCCGAAAGCGCTTCGCGGATTGCAACTTCCTCTTTCTTGTATTATGCGTACCAGCTTAGAGGATTTTGTTCAAGAACTCACCTCGGAGCAAGGTTGAATTGGCGCTCTAGGGAGAAGAATTTTTTGAATTAAACAAAACATCTTTCCGTTCGTTGCGAACCTCTTTTTCCTTGTGGTATGACTGATGAGTCACTCGCTTGACGTAAAAAGCATAGGTCCAAGCGGCAATTGGGGAGGTGATGAGGAAGGCGGCCCAGACCATTGGGAGACCGCCATGCAGGAAGGTCAGCCCAATCCAGACCAGCAACACGGCGCTCCACATTTGCACTGCGCCGATAACCAGAGACATTCGGGTATCTCCGGTTCCCCGCAGCGCACCGGATTGCACGATGCCGATCGCCCAGAAAGGTTGTGACAATGCAACCACTCGAAGACCGGCGGCGCCGATCTTGATGACTTCCGCATCTCCTGTGAAGCGTCGCATGATCGGTTCCGCGAAGATCAAAACGAGAGTCCCGATCGCTCCCATCCAGAGGACCGCCCATAGAGTTGCAATTTTGGCGACCCCATACGCGTTCTCCGGTCGTTTCGCCCCAATGCTCTGCCCCACGAGGGCTGTCGCAGCCATACTGAAGCCCATTCCCGGCAGAAACGAGAAGGTAAGCGCCGTCAAGGAGATTCGCATCGCTGCAAGCGTGTCCGTTCCTAGAGCAGCGACCAGAATGGTCAGCGTCAGAAACGCCAGGGACATCAGTATCTGCTCAACGGAAGCGGGCGCTCCCAATGCAAGCACTTTCTTCGCCACCGACCAATCCGGTCGCCAGCTCTTGCCGCCTGCAATACTGACGCCGTTTCTCCCTTTCCAGAGAGCGCAAAGAAGCAATGCAAGTGCAACTCCCCGCGCCGCAAAGGTCGCCCAAGCGCTGCCGACCGCCCCGAGCGCAGGTAGCCCCCAGTGTCCATAGATGAGTCCATAGGCTAGCAACCCATTGATTACATTCGCGATGGCTGTGACAACCATCGGCGTACGCGAATCGCCTGCTCCCCGCAGAACGCCTCCGCCAATCATCAACGCAACCAACACAACGACTGTTCCCATTGTCACCTGCATATAATCTACGCCCACCTTCGTGACATCCGCGTTCGTTCTAAAGAGTTGCATCAGCGGATGGGAAAACAGATAACCGACGAATGCGAGCGGAATGGAGAGGAGAAGGCTCCAGATAAGAGACTGCCGCGCGAGTCTTGAGGCGTTTTGCGGCTCCTTCGCGCCAATAGCATGAGCGACCAGAATCGAGCTTCCAATCGAAAGGGCGGAAAGGGCGGACATTACAAAAAACATGATCTGAAGCCCGTTTCCAACTCCTGCAATGGCTGCCGTTCCCAACCCTGCCACCAGCATGGTATCGACAATGCCAAGGAGCGTCTCCAGCAAGTTTTCGCCGATAACGGGCCATGCCAGCCTTAAAACCTGTTTTTGCAAAGAGGGAAGATCTTCTGAAATCGTGGAGTCTATGTTTTCGAGGTGTTCCGTATAGTTTTCCTTAGAGAATTCTGATTGCGGAGCTTCTGTTGAGGGCAACTTGATCCTCCTTCTTAATGGACAATGAAGTGTACCCTACACTCCCCTTCCGAAAGACTGTTTGAAATTCACGAATCCTTAGGGACAAAGTCAAATGAAAAAAAGCCCCCCTTCATAAAATATGAAGAGGGGGCATTGCAACTGCTTAAGAACTCAGAGCGTTCTAAGGAAGTTGATGACGTCCTGCTGCTCAGAAGCTGAGAGGCGCAGGAAGTTTCGGATCGAAAGGAACGCCTCGCTTTCCGTATCGAGGTCCGCTTCCGAGGTGGGCGGCGTCAGCGCGTTCGCGGGGCCGGCGGCGTGGAACAGGATCGCCTGTCTTAAACCGCTGTTCACAGACTGTCCGCCGAGAACTCTGCCGTCATGCAGGTAGGGAGGGCCGGACAATGAAACTCCCATTAGCGTGGCGGATCGCCATGTGAAGGGGGTTGCGTGTCCCTGATCGATCAGAGTCGCGTCTTCCGGCAGGATGAACTTGCCGTCCTGATTGGGGAAGAAGCGCGGATTCAGTCCGTACTCCGCCAAGCCGAGTCCCTCCGCCGTGACAGTCTGAGTCGACTGTCCGGGAAGCAACACGTTCGCGTCTGCAACATAGTTCGCCATAGACAGTTCGTCGGCGCCGTTCGCAGTCCCGAGCGGACCGGAGAGCGGCTTCAGGCGAGTGGTGGCGAGTCCGTGTCCCATCGCATGGATCAACAGGTCGGAGAAGAGGAAAGCTCTTTTGTTGGTAAGATGCTTTCCGCCCACTCCGCCGCTGACGTCAGCGGGAGAGATTCCTGTGATCTGAATTGGAGTATGGCAACCCACGCAGTTCAAGCGCCCTTTCGCAACCGCGCTTGTCATGTTGCGATCCGCGAGAGGAAGCATTCCTCTTCTGGAAAGCGGATCCGCCATCGCCGCCGGAGAGGCGACGTTGTTCAGATCGTCATAATTCAAAGCGCCGAACAGCGTCCTGCCGCGATCCTCCGAAGAGCCTGCAACGATAGGAACTCGCGTCGGAGGAGCGCACATTCGAACTAACGTTCGGCAGTTTCGCAATTCATCCGCCGTCAAGTCGTGCGAAGGGTGCGTGTCTCCAATGGGCGTCGGAGTGTTCAGTCCGGGCGAAAACGGGCTGGAGAGACCTCCGGGGTTGTTGCCAAGCGCGAACTGAATGAGCGTCGGTCCTGCGGCTCGCAGTCCGAATCGTGAAAGTCGAATGACATTGCTGCCGTTCGCGATCTGGATGTGCTCGTTATTCATGTTCTCTGTCGCATAGATGGTGGCGCCGCTTGCATCCAAAAGCCCGTTGATCTCGTGAGCTTTGTTTGCGAGGATGTCGTCATCGTATACCGATTCCATCAACCCTCGCCCGATGTAGGCGGGAGCGCAACGCATACCGATGGAGCGCACGACCGGAGCGCCCGGCAATGGCGGAATCGTTTTGATGGGGTAACCGGGATTGGATCGCTTATGCTGAGTCGGTCCGCCGTAAACCCGAAGTTCATCAAATGAGAAGGACAGCAAGTTCGCGTTGCAGAAGACGAGAAAGGCGTCTTTTGTCAGGGCGCGAGAGACCGGCGTGGGAACCGTTCCCGCTTCCGGGCTGACTTCCATGTGGCAACCGAGACAGTTCCTCTGATTGAAGAAAGGTCCGGCCCCGTCTTCGGGGTTGATTCGGTTCGCCTGAAAAACGGCGATTCCTTGATTGATCGTATTGATTTCGTTTGAATCGAGGTTGCCATACCCGAGCGAAACCGCATCGAAGCTCTTTCCGAAAATGGCGCGGGGCACTGTCTCAACCTCGGTCACTTTGGTTAAGTCGCCGGGAAAAACGATGCTTGTGACATCATTTTGGGAAAGCGCATACCGGTCTGTGGAGACGCTTCCGCCGCTGCCGCAACCGAGCGCGACTAGAAAGCCGCTTAGCGCCAGACCTCCGCCTATGAGCCATCTCATACGAGACTGTTGCATGAGTTCTATTTCCTTTCTAAAAACTAACGATTCCGGAAGTCCTTTTGAACGTGACAATCAAATGTCGTGAGGAAGCCACGTTTGTGGAACCCTTACAACGGTTGAAAAGTCTGTTAGAAGTATCGAATCAGATCCAAAAAAAGTCGCGTTACGCTATTGGTTTTGACTGGAAAGCCCTGATAGCTCTGCCAGGCGGCTCGGAAAGCGAGGTTATCCTGCAGTCTATAGTTCCCTGCAAGCTGATAGCCTCTGTAATCCGTTCCCCCTCCAAGGTCGGAGTCGGCGAAGGTTGCGAGAGCGGCATCGGAGCTAACGTCTCTGTAAGTGAACCAGAGCGTATAATCTCCTTTGCTCGAAGCCTTCCCGTCAGCTAGTTTGGATTTATTGACGCCCAGAGTAACGCCCCAGCCGTCGTTCTCAAAGTTCACCGAGCCGTTATTCAAGTACTCGTAATGCAGGAACGGTTGAATCTTCCCGGGCTTTACCTTCGGCGCAAGTTGCGCTGAGAGGTTCACGATATTGAAGGTGTTCGCTCCGAAGCCGAACACTCCGTTATTGTAGGCGTAATGAGCATTCGTGGACTGTAGTCCGGGGGCGCTCAGCAAAGATGCCGACGTTCCGGGAGTAGTGTCCGTCAAACCGGCATTGACTCCGGATGCAGTGACGGTCGGAACTAGCAGACCGCTGTTCAAATTATCTACGACGTGATAGCTGATCGCTCCGTGGAAAAATCCGCTGTCGGCTTTCACCTGCGTCGAGAAGATGTTGGTGTCAGTCGTCAAACCTCTGAAGAGTTGTTTGTTCGGCAGGTTGATCGTGTAGAAACCAGTAGTCGCAGTGACTGACAGCTTTTTGTTCGCGACAATTGGAACCTTGATGGCGAGTCCCTCAGGATCAACATCGTTGTCCCAGAAAATTTCGCTCGCATAGCCTCCGATTTCGCCTCTCCAATACGGGTTTTGGATCTTGCCGAAACTCATAAACGGAGTTTTCGGGTTTTCTTTCGCCCCGAAATAGTAGTTGAAGAAAGCTCTTTTGAAGGTTAGCGGTTTCCCTCGTGAAAAATCACTAAAAGTGACATAGCCAGCAGTTGGAGCCTGATTGACAGAACTTGCAAGATAGATTTCCGCCTCGGAGCGATCCGTTACGGGGGTCTGCAATTTCAATCGGAAACGTCCTCTGAACTGCCCTTGATCCCCTTCGGGAATCACGCCGATTTCACGAGAATGCTCGCCTGTAAGATCTAAACGAAAATCGAGGTCTCCACTGAATTTAATCCCGGGAGCCGCCGGTTTTGCCATAGCGTCCGGCTTTTGTCCGGCAGGTTTGCCGGCATCTCCAGGAAAACCGGCAAGACGCTCTTTGTCACGAGCGGTAGCCTCATCACGCAGTCTTTGGAGTTCTACCGTGATGGCTTTTAGTTGCTCCTCGAGTTTCTTAATACGGTCACTGTCTGAGTCCGCGTGAGCCAGAACGCCGGATGTCAATAAGACGCCAGCTAGTCCCATTGACGCGAGGCGAGACAATTTCATAGCGTGTTCTCCTTTGTTTTCCGCCTTTAGCGGAAGAGTTAGAACTTTTTGTACTAGTGCAGAGTAGTGGAGCGCAGATTTCCGGAGTTCGGCTCTCTCTGTATTGAAGAACAATGCGTGGCGAATGCCACAATCTGCATTATAACAATTTTACTCCTGTTTGGCAACTCCTTTCTTCATCTATTTTCGAGAGATGTGACAAAATTCTCAGTATGATTACAACTTTCCGGAGGTAAGTTCTACAAATCGCCCGCCGTACTATGAGTTGCAGAGATTTGACGTCCGGCTTATGAAAAACTAGATGGCTTTGAGTCCTTCATAAATGCAGCGAAACCTGGAAGGACGCAACAAACGGCGCGCCTTACTTTTCATGAGGCAAAGAGCGGCGATAGTCAAAGTTCAAATCATCCTCTCTTCCGTTCGCGCTGGATAAGCAGTTTAATGACGCTCATGGAAACGTTCGAATCCTGCCTCATGAAGGATCGAAAGTCTTCCCCTCCGACAACGAGCGCTCGCACCGACTTGGCCATCGCGCGAACGGACGCCATTCTTGGACCGGGATCAAGGATTGCCATCTCTCCGACGCACTCGCCTACATGATGACTCCCTAGACGCCGTTCGACTCCGTTCAGCGTTTGCAAAGCTTCCGTTTCTCCTTCAAGGAGAAGATAGACTGAGTCCCCCAACTCC
>JAYVOT010000091.1:0-2601 GCA_043757795.1 Chthonomonadaceae bacterium
ATCGTGCGAGAACTGTCCAGCCCCATCACTCCATTCCTTTTTGCACAAGTCTCAATTCCTATAAAAACGGTCTCGTCTGCGGGTTTGCCGAGTTCAAGTCCCAGTCCGCCATTTTGCGCCCTTGTAACCCAGTGTAAAGGAGGCGAAGGCGCCGATCGGAGAGTGATGCGCATTATAAAAAGCGTGCTTCATAGAAGTGATTGTCAAGTTTCCTGACATTATTGTCAAGTTTCCTGACATTGGATTTTGAGTATTGTACCCGCGAAGGCGATAGAAACCGGTTTTTTTTTGGTGAGGGTAAAATGAATGAACAAGATGGAAATTCGGCCTCGAAATAAAAAGTGGTTTGATTCGACATTTCATTCTGTCAACCCAAACTAATTTCAAAGGGCATTTGAGAACGGGGAGAGTTTGGAAACCTAAAAATGAGAAACGCTTGCCGTATCCGATTCATTTTAGAGGGAATAATTCATCGCTCAGACGGCGCGAAAAAGTAATTTTATTCCGTATTGAATAATAATGATTTGGCCGAAAGAAAGTTGAAGCTTCAATCCGTTAATTCAGGTTACGGTTGCGCTTGGAATTGCCGATTTCGTCGCCCGGCTTGGAAAGGTGGGTTTCTTTATGCAGTGCAATCATTGCGGTTATTTTCTTGATCCGCTTGAAGTCTCTTGTCCGCGATGTACTGTTTTTTCCCAAAGCCAGTCTATTCCATCGCAAAACACGGCGTCTCCTATCGCTATACGAATCGTGCAACTCCAGGACGGTTCATCTTACAAAGTATGCCCAGCTTGCCAGGTTGCCGCAGACTTGCGGTTGAGGCAATGCACGCTTTGCGGTTTCATCTTTCCCTTTGGAGCCTCCGGAAATTCCGCTCAGCTTCCCCCCCAAGCCCGACATATCCCTGCAGTCAGCCAGGACAATCCTGTACTTCTCTCCAAAAGCAAACAACGTATGATCGAAGCGCTAGTCATTCTTGCCGCTGTAATCGGCATGTTTGCGGTGGCGGGAGTGTGCGTCGCAATACTTTCCCCGCGAAAGGGCGGAACCACGAATGCGTTTGAGAATCGCGGAGGGTTGAACCTCGTATCCAGAGCGGAAACCCAGGATGTCGATACCAGATTGACTCGCTCTGAAGCCACTACGGGAACCGATCTGGAAATCAGTCTTGTGTGGAACAGCACGACCGACCTTGACTTGGAAGTCATCGATCCTTCTGGGGAACTAATTTGGGCGAAACATAGGAAATCTTCAAGCGGAGGCGTGTTTGATGTAGATGCAAACCCAACCTTGCTTACAGCGGAGGGTTCTGTGATCGCGGAACAAGGGAACAATCCTGGACCAGGAAGCGTGCTTCCTCTTGATGAAGCGCTTGTGGATACCGACCTCAAGAGGAGCAATCTTGACACCGCAAAACAGTTCGAATATGACACGGACCCTTTTTCCATAATAAGACGGGAACTGCTCCAGGGGAAATTCACAAGAAAACCTGTCGAGCATATCTACTTTTCAAACCCTCCAAAAGGAATTTATATCGCCCAAGTGAGTTGTTATTCCTGGCGGGAACCCGATCGGAATCCTCTCCCCTGCACTCTGGACGTACGCTCTCATGGGAAAGTCATTCATCACGTAAATGGGACTATGGGACCGAGAAACTACATTGACAACAGCGTCAAGTTCACCGAAGCATTCAAATTCGAAGTGAAATAGCGATAGGCGAGCAAAAGAAGCTGGGTGAATCGCGTAATAGCGACGCTCTTATCCTTTTGGTCACTAATTCATTGGTGAAATTTAATGGATCGAAATAGCTTCTTAGACGTTGCAACCCTTAAAAAGAGTGTTGATTCGATATTTCTTCAATTCATTCAACCGATTGCAAAATCTCTCATTTCTTGCATCTTTCACTAATGGAACCCAGGAACTATTCTGTATTTGGGATCGCCTTCATGAACTAGATTCGTAGCGAAACCTTGTTCAGCATTGTCAGCAAGAAGGCGAATTTTGCCTTCTTAAATCTCCAATTGAACCAATAAGTGAGATTTGAGACGTTCGCTTTCAAGGTCAACGCCCCATCAGGCATTCGATCTTCATCCGTATCAAGCACGCAGACGATCCGAAATTGAGAAATATCAGTTGTGTACGCCTCCAAATGAGTGAAACACTTTTTTGATCGAATCACGAAAACACCTTAAGTGATCCATTCCAGTATCTCTTATATTCTCACCAATTTTGCACTTTTCAGCTTGATAGTCTTTTTATCAGTTCTTCTGGAGCTTGACCATTCGCTGACGACTCAACGATCCAATTTACAAGGGTAAGTTAAACCGCTAGACTTAGCGTTCTGCGAACTTCTCCAATTGACAAGATGTGTCGATTTTGATAGTCTCGTTGCTCCTCGAAAAATTGATAGGCGCAACATCCAAGCGCCCAGAAACGTTCAATGGCGCGAGAGCGCATCAACTGGTAATGGTCGCTCTCAGGCAACTCTTTGAAATCACCGAAAAATGTCTCGATCTCCCAACGATTTGCATAATGATTGATAATCGTTTGACTATCCGAATCAAGGAGGCTTGTGACAAAATAGCTCGCTTCCCCAACGGG
>JAYVOT010000092.1:0-2597 GCA_043757795.1 Chthonomonadaceae bacterium
GCCGCCCCCAACTTTGGGGGGAAGAGAGCTTTTATTGGGAGTTTTGTGCGTTCTAGACGACTATGCCGGTTGCAAAATTCGGTCGATTTCCAGATTTGAAAAAATTTCCCCCCAAAGTTGGGGGCGGCGTGGAGCGCCGGGGGCGCAATTTACGTGAGACTCCCAACTACCCAGGCTTGTGTATCCTTAAGTTAACGCCTCTGGGGCAGGGGGGTGAGGTGAGTAGTTACTGCCATTCTTATAAAATCGAGTTGCACTGCCCATAAATCCGGGTACTGAAAGTATCCGGATAATACGGAATGCGCCTTGTTTCATAACTTGATCCTTCTGGTTGAATCAAATCGAATTCAAAATGACTTTATTTCTCATCACCAACTTTTTCAGCTATATGCCTACAGGCGGCGATCAGCGGACTCCAAGGATTAAGTCGCAATTTCCAGGGCATGAGCGCTGATTCCAGTAACACGGAGCGGGAAATTTTCGATTTCCCGAATTCCCGGTCCGTGAAAATAATTGGAACCTCGCTGATTTTCATCCCCGCCCGAGTCGCCCGGTGGCTCATCTCCACTTGAAAAGAGTACCCTTCTGAAGCGACGGTCTGAACCTGCACCGCCTTAAGCGCTCGGCTTGTCCAACATCGATACCCCGCAGTAACATCCATGACGGGAATACCGGCGATTTTGTGTACGTACTAATTGGCGAATTTTGAAAGCCAGACTCTGTGGGCGGACCAGTTTCTCACGCCGCCGCCCGGGCAGTATCGCGAACCGATTACCAGATCAGCCTCTGCGCTTGCATCTAAAAGCGATGGCAAATAGGACGGGTTGTGCGACAGATCCGCGTCCATCTGAATGATTCTGTCATAGCCCGCAGAGAGTGCGCGCTGAAATCCATCGCAATAGGAACGTCCCAATCCGCGCATCCCCTCTCGACGAACAACTTGAAAGTTCTTGAACTGCGAGTCGGAATGAAAAAACTTTGCCGCTATTTCGGCAGTGCCGTCCGGCGAATTGTCATCCATCAGCAAGACGTGCGCTTCCGGCAAAACGGAGGAGATTCGCTCCGCAAGCGAAACGATATTCTCGCTCTCATTATAAGTTGGAATTATGACGACGACATTCATGTGAATTGGGAACCTTGAAAGAATCTAGATTACTATCATCTCAAAAACAGTTTGAATCGGCACAAGCATTAATATAGAAAGCTATTTTGCGCAAGAAACGCTTTTTCGGAAGAACCTGCAACGATGCGGGTCTAACCGATGTGACTAGGACCATAGATATGGCGCTGCCACTCTCCCGTCCGCAGGATGGCTGGCGCGAAGTCCTCAAAGCCGGTTTTTTCAGAGCTTGGCTCTGCCTGAAGATTAACGACTTTGAAGCGCATCTCGTCGATCTGAGGGGTAGCATCGTGAGTCGATTTAACCGAATTGATATTATACCGCATTTGCAACCGCCGCTTTTTTTACTGAGGAACAGAACTAGAAAGAGTTGGCCATCGGATTTCAAACGCTCGTAGAAATAGCTCGCTTCAAATTGCAACTTGACACGAACTCGGACTCGTCGTACAATAACCTACACCGAACATTCAATTCGCGTCAATTCTCTGGTCATTCTTAAAGAGTGCAATGAAAGCTGAGGACTCTCTGGCTACTTCAAAAAACTACCTCGGTGAAATCGTGGAATCCTCGACCACTCAGTTCGTCGCGCAGTGCCCAAGAGAACGCCTCTATCAGCCGCCTGAATTTGGCTCGTTCGTCAAAATTCTGCCTGCCGTGACGCAAGAGAGATCAACAGAGCCGCGAATAGATACTCTGGAAGACTTTGATCCGTTCGTTGAGATTGCGACTCCCTCACTCCTCAAGTCCTTGCTTAATTCACCTGAAGGCGCCCTCTATGCAGTCGTTTTTTTTGCGGCGTCAGGCAGTTTCGACTCAGGCAGGCGCGCTTCCGCCTACGAGATGGAGGAGCGAGAGCTTCAAGAGACTCAACCCCAGATTTACGAACTTCTCATCACCGAGTTCACGGCTCTCCCTCTCGGCATTTCAAAAAATGGACAGTTCAGGTCGGGGTTGCCGCCCTGTCCGCCTCGCCTCCACGCCAGAGTGGTCGAGTGCGAAGCGGATGAGATCCGGACCCTCACCGACTCCCCGGAGTTGCTCCGAACACTGCTCCGCACGACCGCTGCAGCAAACTCGGATGAGTTGATCGTCGCATGTCTTCGCAATGGATGGGAAATCAGAGATCGAGATCAACGCTATCTCGTGCGAATGGGGAAACAGCTTGCATCGCTTCTCATGAACGAGCCGGATCGACTCACAGGAATATTAGATCGCCTGAGCGATTAAGTCAAACAAAAAATAACTTAGGAGGTTGCAATGCAGCGAATTGGTTTTGTGATCAAGGTCAAACCCGACAAATTGGAGGAGTACAAACGCATCCATAAGGACGTTTGGCCCGAACTTCTCGCGGAGTTGAAGATCGCCGGAATGCGCAACTACAGCCTCTGGTTGCGCCCGGATGGAACGGAGTTCGGTTACCTGGAAACGGACGATTGGGATGCCGCCTGCGCCTACCTTGCAAAGTCGGAAGTTCACA
>JAYVOT010000093.1:0-2595 GCA_043757795.1 Chthonomonadaceae bacterium
TCATGTCCGAAGGACATACGGCGCGAAGCGCCACATAGACCGTGACTTTAGTCATGGGAATCAAAAGCGCAAATATGCCGGGGATATTCTGCTCTCGAAAACAGTCAAAGTGTCGTAATGCAAGCGTAACATCAGTTAATTACTCTAACAATTTGACTAATTGGGGGACACGACTACGGAAAACAGAGAATTGAACCGCGGAATACGCAGAATACTTGGAAAAAAACAAAAGAACAAAATGAAAGTTTTGCCCGAAAGCGAAACAGACCGAAATCGTAGACAGGACGAGCGCATTCTCATTTGAAAAACCCTTTTCAATCCGTCTGTCTCAGCGCTTTCGAAACATAAGAACTGACCACTTGGGAAGACGGATACGGATTTGCCCGTCAGACTCCACGACTAAATCAGCGAGGAAATTTCCGGAATCCGCAAATCCGCCGTATTGAGGGGCTTGAGAATTGAATATCTCCTCCCAATGCCCGTCCTCTCCTCCTAAACTGACACCATAGTTTGCGTTGTCGAACTGGTTGTCGCCTAAGTTCAGTACGGTTAGGACGACGTTTCCCTGGTCGTTCCAACGCTTGAAACCCAGAATGCGGTTCTGAGGGTCTATATGCGTGAAACTCAAACTGTCAGTCCGCAACGCCGGGTTGTTCCAGCGCACCTGATTGGCATCTCGAACTAATTGCGTCATCGGCAAACCAACCGAGTCGCTCGTCAGTCTGAAATCGAAACGATGCTCGTCGAACGCGTCCAAGCTGGGATTCCAGTAGCCATGA
The DNA here is from genome assembly GCA_043757795.1 of Chthonomonadaceae bacterium. Classification (GTDB taxonomy): domain Bacteria; phylum Armatimonadota; class Chthonomonadetes; order Chthonomonadales; family Chthonomonadaceae; genus JAYVOT01. The sequence goes on from JAYVOT010000093.1 coordinate 780, forward strand.
TGGTGGCACTCGGTTCCCATGAACAGCATGGGAGTACATGGCATCGCGACGTTCAAAGCCCATCCCATGCGCGCCTTCGCCCGCGCGATCCAGTTGTCCCTGCCTGTCAGAACGCCGCCCTCCCGCTCCACGAAGTATCGATTGAACGGCTTGTCCGACTCTATTTTTCCGGTCTCCGATTTGATCTCATAGTTGGCGAATATCTGGTCATGGGAACCGAGCAGATAGCGCACCAGATTGAAAGCGTGCGGTACTTCTCTCCGCTCGATGAGCGATCGCGCCTCCGTAATCGAGCCGGAATTGATGACGCCGATAAACCGGTCTGCGATGTCCATCTCCCACGAGGCTCCGAAACCCAGAGCGTTGACGGCAAATCCGGGATTATTATGCTCGGCGATCAGGAATTTGTCCGGAAAATCTTTCGCGACAACAGCCAGAATGTCGCTCATGGCGCTGACGCCGCGAAGTTGGCCTCGAATAGCGTGCGCCGAGTCGAAGCGAAGTCCGTCTGCGTGGAACTCTCGAAAGCACTGTCGTGCATTGTCGATGAAGAAGTCGCGGACTTCCTGACGGTCGAAATCCGGTACGGGCCCGAAATTGTCGAGGGTCGAGAAGTAGACGCCCCGGTTCCGATTGACCGTGTTGCCGTCAAACGTCAGCAGTCGATTAAAGGCGTCTCCTTCAACCACATGATTGTACACGACGTCCAGGATGACTGCCAATCCGCGTCGGTGGCACTGGTCTATGAGATAGCAAAGGTCTTCAGGATCGCCATAATCGACTTCGGGAGAGAAGAAGTTGGAGGGCGCATACCCCTCCGACGTCTTGAAAGGAGTCTGCGACGTCGGCAGAAACTCCACGGCGTTGAAATTCATGCTGCGGACATAATCGAGCTTATTGTCTGCAATCTGGCGAAATGTTGCAGTCCGATTGGCGATTTGATCAGTGAGGTCGTCGCCTAATCCGGCGAACGAGCCGATGTGCAGTTGATATATAAGGTAGTCCTCGAAACGAGGGGATTGGAACGGGACGAACGCAAATGAGGGATCTGTGATAAAGCCGGGAGCGTCGGCATCAGAGGTCTCTACATCCCGGGCATAGGGATCGACTCGTTCGAAGGCGCCTCCCGGATTGTTCGGACCCTGATGGTTGTTGTCAATTGAAAAGCGATACTGATGTTCTTTGCTTGCCCCGCGCACATCTGAAGAGTAATAGTCTTCGTTTGCGAGGTCTGCAACAAGGTCGAGAGGCTGGTAGCTTTCTGCGTCCGTAGCGCGCAATAGTACTCGGACGGCGATCGCATTCGGAGCCCATACCCGAAAACTGGCGCCTGTTCCATCGGAAAGCAAGTTCGCTCCCATTCCGGAGGATGGGGCGCTTGGAGCTTTGAGAAGCGCATATTCGGTAGCCATATTCTTCCCTCCTTTGTGAATCTTGCTACGAGGACAACTAGATAATGAGGCATGTATAAAAGTTAGGATGCGACCTGTGCCATCACTGCTTAATATACGGTGTGATCGTTGGTTTTAACGCCGCAAATTCGTGATAAATCCTGGGCTTGAAGTCACAATTCGTTGCCAATCGTCACGACAGGCAGAGCTTTTTCGCTTTAGCGCCTTTGGCGGGAAGCCCTTCGGGCTATAATCCAATCCGCAACTTTGGGAACCTCACCCCCGGGCCCCCATATGCGTTAACTTAAGCCGCAAGTTATTCTCAAGCGCGCCCCCGGCGCTCCACGCCGCCCCCAACTTTGGGGGGAAGAGAGCTTTTATTAGGAGTATTTAGCGTTCTATTCGGATATGCAGGTTGCAAAACT
>JAYVOT010000094.1:0-2593 GCA_043757795.1 Chthonomonadaceae bacterium
ACGCAGCCCTGCGATACGCTCGCACCGCCTCATCCGGTTTGCCCTGATTCTCGTAAGTTTGAGCGATGGTTTCATAGACAGTTGCGTCTTCCGGAAGAATGGTCGTCAAGGTCTCAAGCTCTTTTACAGCAAGTTCCGGCTTCTTCGCCTGTTCATAAAGTTTCGCTATGTCCCGATAAGTTTGAGCGTTGGGCTTCTGACGGTTCTTTTCCGAAAGTACCGCCTCCTCCGTCTTCACCTGTTGCAACATTCTAATTGCATCGTCGAGGGCGCCTTCATCGCGAGACAAACCAGAGATCAACCGCATTCCTTCAAGTCGAGCCGCCTGAATCGAAGCGGCCTCAGTCAGTCTCTGTTTCTCCGGAACCGATTTCGCCGTCGCGTCAAGTTTGAGAATCTCTTCGAGTTGCATTCGCGCTTCTTTCGGCTTCTTGTCCGATATCAGGTCTTTGCCTATCGCGATCATCGCCGCGCTCGCAACTCCGCCTTTCGGCTTTCTCTCCAGAAGTTGTTTCCAGGTCGCGACCGCTTCGCTCCACTTCGCCTGGTTTTCATAGGCGTTTGCGATCTGATTGTAAATCTGCGGTTCATCGGGTTTCAACTCGCGATACTTGTTCCAGACTGCGATCGCTTCGTCCGATTTGCGTTGCATCATAAACAGTCGCCCGATTTGTATGTTCGCATTCAAATCGTTCGGGTCTGAGACAAGTCGCTTCCTGTAGACGTCTTGCGCTTTGACGAACTGTCCCATACGCTCGTAGTACCTGGCAAGCCCTCCGGGTTCGAATGCTGATTTCGGGTCGAGAACGGCGAACTCTTTAAAGTGATCTTCCGCCTGCTTCAAAAGGATGTCGCGAGTCTTTTGCACCCCGGCGGAAAGCCCTTCGTCCATCTCGGTTTGAGCTAAAAGCTGGACGGAACGCGCGTCTTTCGGATCAATCCGGTGTGCGGCTCCGAAATACTGCCGAGCGGCGGTAAGGTTGCGAATTTGCGAGTAAAGTTCGCCGAGGTTCATGTTTCCGGCATAGTTTCCGGGAACCCTGAGCAAGAAGGAGATATAAGAGGAGATCGCTTCAGAAGTATCGCCCATTCTGTGTTGCAACTGCGCGATATTGAACAGCGTTGCAGGGTCTCCCGGATTGACCTTCCTGACTTCAAGAAGCGCCTGCAGAGCTTCGGGATTTCTGCCCAATCTCTCCAGAATGACAGCCGTGTACACCTTCGTTTGAACGCTTTTCGGATCCAGCTCCGCAGATTTTTTGATTGAAACAAGAGCTTGAGGATACTTTTTCCTGTCTGTCAATACCAGCGCCAGATAGTAATATGCCAACGGATTCTTGGGATTTTCCCTTGCAGCGGCTTGAAATTCGATCTCTGCGGCGGCAAGTTCGCTCTTTGCCACAGACACTAATCCGAGAGTCATGTAGGCGGCGGATTGAGTCGCAGCATTCGGCTTCAGTTCAATGACTTTACGCGCTTCTTTGCGAGACTCTTCATCGTTCTTCAGTGCGGGCGTGGTGTAAAGGTAGGCTAGCTCGACATGCGCTTGCGCGTTTTTCGGCTCGATGGCGATGATCTTTTGGAGCGTCGTCGCCAACTCTTTCGTCTTCCCGCCGATTCGGTAGATAGAAGCCAACTCCGCATAAGCGGGAATATTTTTGGAGTCGAGACTGATGATGGTCTGCAACGCGGCGGTCAGCTCTTTCGGTCTGTTGACTCCGCGATAGAGCACTGCCAAGTTTTGATAGGCGGGAATGATCTTCGAAACAGGTTGCTTCGAAACCTCCGCCAAACGGATGTATTCTCGATAAGCTGCAACAGTCTCATCAACTTTGCCGCTCTTTTGGAGGGCGATGGCGGTGTCCCACTGATTTTTCGCCTTCAACACATCCGGCGGGATGGCGGAGGAGTCTGATTTTTTCGTTCCCGTTTGACCCGGACTTGTCGCTTGCGGCGGCGTCTGCGCCCCGCTTCCGCTCAAACTGCAAAAACCTACCGCAGACATTGCTGCAAAGGTGAAAACTATTGATCTGAAAATACGCTTCATTTGTGAATTACTCTCTTAAATCACTCTTTGGAATCTTGTAAATCAAGCTACGCAACCAACAAATCCGTGCGTTGAAAACACCCGGCAAATGAATGGGCGTTTTCCGCACGTGAGAAACGCCGAAGTTACGAATCGTCACGACGGGCAGAGCTTTTTCGCTATAGCGCCTTCAGCGGGAAGCCCTTCGGGCGATAATCCAACCCGCAACGTTGGGAATCGACACATCGGACAGAGCCGCTTTGCAAATTTGTGCCGTTTGTTTTCATTTCAACACCCGTCTAAGCGCAGAGCGCTTCCAAACCCCGACAGCCCAAACCCTGAATCTCACGATCCATGTGTTTTCAACGCCCGGACATTTCGTCCTACGGAGTATGTAACGTGAGCTTGTAAATCTTATCTGCTCATGTTACGTAAACGACAGAGCATCATGACGAGAGTCCCATGACTGAAGTCACGGTCTGGGTGGCGTTCCGCCGTGTGTGCTTCGCACACGATACTCAAGGTGCGGAGTATGCTCAACGAGAGACGCCCCTGCAAACTGGCACA
>JAYVOT010000095.1:0-2589 GCA_043757795.1 Chthonomonadaceae bacterium
CTCATGCAATCTCGCGAAAATATCTTCAGGCGTAAAAGCGCCCAATGCCAGACGCGCCAATTCCCATTGAGGCAAATGCAATTGAAGCGCTGGAGTTGATAAAGCGACGTCTTCTAGAATTGCAACTTGATCTTTCGTGATCCGGAGCGTAGTTTCGTCGAGATCAGTCCTGATAAATAGAGAGCCGATGAAAGGCGATTTCGATTTTCGCAGGCGCGCTTCAAGCTCCGGGATCAACGAGAACAAAAGACGGTTCGTACGCAAGACTCGCGCCATTGAACCGCCGCATACGCCGATATTACGGATCAATCTTGAATCCTGGCGCATTGCCGCCGCAGCGAGCAGGCTCTCAGGGGGCAACGCCAAGACCACTTGATCGACCTCGCGTTCTTTCGCCTCTTCTTGCGCCCATTGCCTGCAAACCGCTAAGACGGCGTCGGTGATTGCGGACTGCTTGCCATCGCCTCGCCAAGAACGAGGGCGTTCGGATAGTCGGATTCAAGTTTGTACTTCACATACCAACACCATTTCGCTCGCCAGACATATCCTGCAACCACCCCTATCCGGTCAACGACGACTCGGCAAAAATCCTGTTTAGTTCCGTCGGCAGCCTGCAACAGTTTCGACCAGACTCCGCCCTCATTCGAGCGCACGGCGGAGCCTATCTCACTGCCCGCATTCCTGGAGTAAATCGCCTGAATCGCCGGAAGATCTTCGGTTTCAAAGAGACGACTCGTCCAACCGTCCGGCAGCGATGCGTTGCGCTTGAGATCGGTCAGTAGTGCGAGATGATCCGGCCCGGCGGTTGCATACCCGAATTTCGGATAGAAATCCCGAATTCCGTAGAGCATTGAAAGAGAGGCGTCTCCCTCCGTCATCACTTTGATGCAGGCTTCCAAAGCAAGCCGCGAATAGCCGCGATTTCGAAACGCCTCATCGGTTCCCACACCCCCGATTCCGTCCATTCGCACCTTTGCCGCCCCAATATTCAGAGTGTAGTGCAAGATTTGCACGCTGCTGACTGTCCGTTCTCCAAGTCTCAGCTCAACGCTTGTTCGAGATTTGTCCACTGCCGGAACAATGAAAAGAGTCGGCATCGTTTCTAGTGGCATATTCGTCATGGAAAGCTCCTTTTTGTTCGAACCGATTCTCCCGTCCTTGAGTAGGCCTGCATAACCATTTAGCGGGAGAGACGGATAATTTACCATCTCGACGGCGTTTTAAATAGTGTCCTCGGAAATTGTGCAGGAAGCGCATTCGGCGCTCTCGCGTCCGGAGGAAGTCCATTCAGTTTTCAAATACCCTGCATCGTTTCAGGCGAATTTTACCAGGGGCAAGAGGCGTAGTCCGTTAAGAAGAGTCCGAAGAGAGGCTCTTCTTCCCGATTGATTCCCTCTGCGATAGGGTGATAAATTCTCGCCATGCCGTCGATGATGTCGAGCGGAGGAAAGAAACCTCTTTCCTCCTGAATCCTGTCTCTCTTGGGAGTTGGATTTTCATCCGTCACCCAACCGGTATCCACGCTGTTCATATAGATGCCGTCTTTTGCATAGTCGTCGCCGGAGGTGCGGGTCATCATGTTGAGCGCAGCTTTCGCCATGTTCGTATGCGGGTGAAAGACCGTCTTGTGACGCCGAAACTGCCCTTCCATCGCGGAGACGTTGACGATGAAACGGCGTGTGAAGGGGGAGCGCATCAAAAGAGGTTTCAATCCGCTATTTAGGACGAAGGGAGCCACGGAGTTTACCAGTTGCACTTCCAACATCTCTGGCCCGCTCACCTCATCCAACCGGAGCAACCAACTATTGACTGAACGCGAGTCCGCTCTCTCCTCGTTGTCTTCGAGAGCATTCGCCGGAAGAACGTCGGTGACTGCAGGCAGCATATTCGAAACCATTCCGGAGGTTGCGGTGATTGCAAGAGGGGCGTCCTCCTGTTCCCGAACCATCTCTAAAGCGCCCGGCGGCAGGGATGTCTGCGGAGAGCGTTCTTGTTCCAACAGTTCCGAATAGAAGCCGTGGGGTCTTCGGATCGTTTGCGCCGCGTTGTGAATTACTGCCTCTAAATGAGGCTCAGCCTCAATAAGATGCTGTGCAAACCTCTCTACCGCAGGAATATTTCTCAAATCAAGCCCATAGAGAATCAAACGGGACGCCCAATCCGCAGAGTCCGCTTCCCCGAAAAAACGTTTCGCTGCGGCATAGGGGAAACGCGTCGTCACGATCACGCGCGCCCCGTCGCGCAGAAGTCGCAGAACGGTTTGAAATCCGATCTTCACTCGTCCCCCGGTTACTAAAACGGTTCGTCCTCTGAGATCGGAGTGCAAGTCGCGCATCTCGTAGTTGTAGGCGGCGCATTTCGGACAGAGCAAGTGGTAGAAAAAGTGAAGCGTTGTGAATTCAGCCTTACAAATGTAACAACACTCCGGTTTGTTCAGTCTCCTGTCGGAAGAGCGGGCATCCGGCGGGGGAAGCGCCGCGGCAGTCAATGCGTCTCGCTGAATTTGAACCATCCCAGTTGTCGCCATCAGTGTGCGATCTTCTGTCTGTTGTTGCGCCTTCGCTCTCTGCGTCTCGACCCGTTTGCTCT
>JAYVOT010000096.1:0-2587 GCA_043757795.1 Chthonomonadaceae bacterium
ACGCCGACGCCCGTTTTGAGACGTGGGGAAATGAAAAGCGGTGGCTCCCTCTTAAAGATGAGGAATGGCGCATCGACCCGAAAGCGGAGTTCAACCCGGATTGGGCGACCCCTAAGAAACAGCTCTACCTCTTAGCACGCATTCAATCTCTGAACGCAACCACAGCTTCGCACGCCTCCGCACAGGCTCAGTTCCTGAAATCCGGGATCCTGCAACGATATCACGAGACCATGAAAAATCGTTTCGCATACGATATTGCGAACGGCAAAAAAGTCGCATTGCCCTACCCCTATCAAGAGTTGACTCAAGAAACGGCATTGAGGGAGCTTGTCGCCAAGTTCCCGAATGACCCGCTTAGAGACCCGGCGCAACTGCGAATCGCCGCCCTGCTTTACCAAAAAAACCTGCGAGCGGATGCGATGAGAGAGCTGAAGGCGTTCGTCGCGACTCGCCCTCAAAGCAAGTGGGTTTCGGACGCAAAAGCGCAGATGCAGGAGATTGCAAGCCCCTACTTTGAACTTACGACGCCGGACGTGTCTCTAGGAGATACGCGGATTTCCGGTTCGCTGATTTCCAAAAACCTCAAAAGCGTACGCTTCTCCCTCTACAACCTCAATTTGAGTCTATTATTGATGAACCCGCAAGATAAGCAAAACTCGAATTGGGGTAGCCTGAGCGACAGGGACGGCAAAATTTCCAGGCTCGTGAAAACTTCCGGCGCGCCGGTCGTGCATTGGGACAAGTCAGTCCCGGATGCGGGAGACTATCGCCCTTCCACAACCTCCTTCGACCTCCCGAAGATCAAACCTGGAGCTTATTTGCTCGTCGCGAACGCCGGCGGGAAAACCTCTTACCGGGTCGTCATGCCTTCCAACTTGACCCTGGTTCAAAAAACGGATCATGACAGCGTGTTGCTTTTCGCTACGAACTCGCACACAGGGAAACCTGTTTCAGGGGCGAAAGTCACCGTCAAAACCTGGTTCTACAATGGCGGCAAGAACGAGTATCGTTCTGAGATTGTGACCGGAAAAACGAACTTGAGCGGGCTTTTCAGCGTTCCTAAAAAAAGCCTGCCCGGCGGTTGGGATCAGACGACAGGCGCGATCATTAATTTCAACGGGAGCGTAGCTTTCACTTCTCCGCAAAGTTTTAATGATTACGAAAACGGGATGCAAGGCTACAAGAGCTACTGCACGACGGATCGGGCGGTCTATCGCCCGCTTCAAACGGTGTATTATCGAAATTTGGTGATGCAGAATCACCGAGAGGGGCTGAAGCCGCTACAAGGGAAGAGCGTTCATCTGGTGGTGACAGACCCTAATGACAGGAAAATCTATGTTGCTCAAAGCTTCACCTCCGAGTTCGGCAGCCTGAACGGGAAGTTCGATCTCCCGGCGGACGCTCCTCTTGGCGAGTATAGAATTGACAGCAAGATCGGGGACAAAGGCGGACAATCCCCGAATGAGACAGGGAACGTTTTCCGGGTGGAGGAGTATAAGAAGCCGGAGTTCGAAGTGACAGTCACGCCGGCGGCGGAGCGGGTCAAGATCGGCGAAAAGACTTCCGCCACAGTGAAAGCCGCCTACTATTTCGGGGGTCCTGTTCCGAACGCCAAGGTATCGTATCGCATCCACCGGAACTACTATTCACAAACCTTCGCTTTTCCGCGTCCCTACGATTTTCTGTACGGCGGAGGTTCGCGCAACCCCGACGTGGGATTTAGAAACGGGGCGGTTATCGCGCAGGGAACCGCCGTCACGGACGCGAAGGGGGAGGCGAAGATCTCCTTCGATACTAAGGGCGACTCGAAAGATGCGATTCAAAGCGACCTCTCTTTCAGCGTCGAGGCGGACGTGAAGGACTCTAGCCGCCGAACGATCACAGGTTCAGGAACTCTCAAAGCGACTCGGCACGACGTGGCGGTCTTTCTCGATTTTCCGCACGGCTATGCGACGCAGGGCGACCGAGTCGATATTGAAATTGCGACCCGCAACCCCTCGGACAGTCCGATCTCCGCGGAGGGAGTCGCGAAAGTCTTCTTGCAATCGAACGATCCGAAGGGGAAGGAGACGCTCGCTTTTCAACAGCCGATGCTGACGGACAAGGAGGGACGCGCCATCCTGAAGTGGCAGGCGGACAGGGCGGGCTACTATCGAGTCGCTTTCACGACACGGGATTCAGCCGGCGAAGTGGTCGAGGGATCGATTTTTCTGTTCGTCAACGGCGCCGGGCTTTCGAACGAACATTTCCTCTACAAGGAAATCTTCATGGGCGTGAAAGAGCTTTATTATCAGGAGGGCGGACAGGCGAAACTCCTCATCGTCACTCCGGAGCCGAACTGCGACGTTCTGTTCACGCGAGAGGCGGGATCGCAAATCCTGGAGAAGCAGGTTCTTCACCTCTCCGGCAGAAGTCTGGAATTGACGCTTCCGCTCTTGCACAGAGACTCCCCGAATGTCTTCTTCACCGCGACGTTAATCAAGAGAGGGATAGTCTTTCACGCGACGGAAGAGGTCTTCGTTCCCCCGACAAGTCAACTCGCAAAAGTGGAAATCAAGGCGGAGAAGGATCGGTACGAGCCGGGAGA